>NZ_JBXEJO010000002.1:0-200331 GCF_056837965.1 Bradyrhizobium ferriligni | reverse complement strand
GGCATCGGAGCGGTAGGGAGGTCTCGTGGGTAGGAAGATTTGTAAAAGAGACAGAAAAAGGCGCGCCGCCCAGTACCCGCCACAACAACCCGCCTCCTCCCACCCTCACCGACGTCGTCACCACGTTGCGCACGCTCGGCAAGGCCGAGCTGCCGGCGCAGCTGGCGCGCTGGCTGGACGAGCTCGACGAGACCGGGCGCTGGGCGCTCTTGAAGCTCGTCACCGGCGCGATGCGGATCGGGATCTCGGCGCGGCTGGCGAAGACCGCGGCGGCGGCGCTCGGCGACAAGGACCCGCACGAGATCGAGCTGATGTGGCCGGGCCTGGCGCCGCCCTATCTCGACCTGTTCGCCTGGCTCGAGGGCCGCGGCGACAAGCCGGTCAACCGCGACCCTGCGCCGTTCCGCCCGGTGATGCTGGCGCATGCGATCGAGGATAGCGATTTCGCCAATCTCGACGCCGCCGATTTCAGCGCGGAATGGAAATGGGACGGCATCCGGGTGCAGGCGGTGTCCGGCCGCGATGCGAGCGGCCACGTCCAGGCCCGGCTCTATTCGCGCACCGGCGAGGATATCACCGGCAGCTTCCCCGACCTCGTGCCGTCGCTGCATTTGCCCGGCGCGATCGACGGCGAATTGCTGGTGCTGCGCGACGGCCGCGTGCAGACCTTCAACGTGCTGCAGCAGCGGCTGAACCGCAAAGTCGTTTCGCCGAAGCTGATCAAGGAATTTCCGATCCACCTGCGCGCCTACGACCTGCTCGGCGACGACGAGAACGATTTACGCGAGCTGCCCTTCGCCGAACGCCGCGCGCATCTCGAAGCCTTCGTCGCCAAGCTGAACGATCCGCGCATCGATCTGTCGCCAACCGTCCCGTTCGCGAGCTGGGAAGAGCTGGCCGCGGCGCGCGCCGATCCCATGAGCGCCGGCGCCGGCGACGATGCCGACGCGGTCGAAGGCGTGATGCTGAAGCGGCGCGACGCGCCCTATCTGCCAGGGCGGCCGAAGGGCCCGTGGTGGAAGTGGAAGCGCGATCCGCACATCATCGACGCCGTGCTGATGTATGCCCAGCGCGGCCACGGCAAGCGTTCGTCCTATTACTCCGACTATACGTTCGGCGTCTGGACCCGCGGCGATGCCGGCGACGAACTGGTGCCGGTCGGCAAGGCCTATTTCGGCTTCACCGACGAGGAGCTGTTGCAGATCGACCGCTTCGTCCGCCGCAACACCACCGAGAAGTTCGGCCCGGTGCGCCATGTCGTGCACGAGCCGGATCAGGGGCTGGTGCTGGAGGTCGCCTTCGAAGGATTGCAGCGCTCGCCGCGGCACAAATCCGGCGTCGCGATGCGCTTTCCCCGGATCAGCCGCCTGCGCTGGGACAAGCCGCCGCGCGAAGCCGACCGGCTGGAGACGCTTGAACGGATGTTAATGTCCATGACAGGAAGTTAAATCCGAAGCGTGCATGGCAGCCATTGATCGCGGTGTGCGGGTTTCCCATGTGCACCGCCGTGACCTATAATGCGGGCGATTCCGCGGGAGACAGCAATGCCAGACAATATCCGGGACTTGCCGGCCGGCCGGAGTGACGGCCTGTACCGCTTTCTCGGCGGATCGCCGCTCTCCGTGGCGTTCCGGTTGATTCTGCTGTCGATTCTGGTCGGTGTCGTGCTCGCCGCGATCGGCCTCGATCCATGGAACATCCTCACCAGCATCCGCAGGCTGTTCCAGAGCATCTGGGATTTCGGCTTCGACGCGATCAACTGGGCCTGGCGCTACTTCCTGCTCGGCGCCGTCATCGTGATCCCGATCTGGCTGTTGTCGCGGCTGTTCGGCGCGCCGCGCGGCCGCTGATCCCAAGGAGAGTGCGCAGCCGATGCAATTGCGATTTGTTGGCTGCGGCGATGCATTCGGCTCCGGCGGCCGCTTCAACACCTGTTTCCACGTCAGCGGCGCGCGCAGCAATTTCCTGATCGACTGCGGCGCCTCGTCGCTGCCGGCGATGAAGCGGCTCGAGATCGACCGCGACGCAATCGACCTGATCCTGATCACGCATTTCCACGGCGATCATTTTGCCGGCCTGCCGTTCTTCCTGCTCGACGCGCAGTTCTCCCGCCGTACCCGGCCGCTGGTGATTGCCGGGCCGCAAGGCATCGAAGCGAAACTGCCGGCAGTGATGGAGGTGATGTTCGAGCATTCCTCCAAAACCAGGCAACGCTTCGATCTGTCCGTCGTCACGCTCGCGCCGCGCGAAACGCGCAGCTTCGGCGAGGTGACCGTGACGCCCTACCCTGTCGTGCATGGCGAATCCGGCGGGCCGTTCCTCGCCTACCGCGTCGGGGCGGAAGGCCGCATCATCAGCTACAGCGCCGACACCGAATGGACCGACGCGCTGATCCCGGCGGCGCAGGACGCCGACCTCTTCATCGCCGAAGCCTACATGTACGACAAAATGGTCAAGAATCATCTCAGCCTGAAGACGCTGGAAGCGCATTTGCCCGCCATCAACGCCAAGCGCGTGGTGCTGACCCATATGAGCGACGACATGCTCGGCCGCATCGACGACCTGCCCTACACGGCGGCGAGCGACGGCATGGTCGTGGTGCTCTGACCATGCAATGCCTTGCCCGCTGACCTTCCGCCACCGCATTGCTCTGAGAACAATTCCGGCATGGTCGCGCGACGGATGTCGCGATAGAAACGTATATTCCTTGCAATTGTAGCCATGCACGCACCCATCCACCCGAAGATCACGACGCGCCAGGTGTTCGCCATCGCCGGCCCCGCGATGGTCGCCAACCTGACCACGCCGCTGATCGGCATCGTCTCTACCACCGCGATCGGCCGGCTCGACGACGCCGCGCTGCTCGGCGGGGTGGCGATGGCCTCGGTGATCTTCGACTGCCTGTTCTGGCTGTTCGCCTTCCTGCGCATGAGCACGCTGGCCTTCACCGCGCAGGCGCAGGGTGCCGGCGAGATCAAGGAATATGCCGCGATCCTGGTGCGCGGCTTCATCGTCGCCGGCCTGATCGGCGCGGCGCTAATCGCGCTGCAGGTGCCGCTCGCCGCGGTCACGTTCCAGCTGATGGGCGGCAGCGAGGGCGTCACCCGCGCGGCCAAGAGTTATTTCATGATCCGGATCTGGTCGGCGCCGCTGGCGCTCGCCAATTACGTCATCCTGGGCTGGCTGGTCGGCCAGGCCCGCGCCAATCTGGCGCTGGCGCTGCAGATCGTGATCAACCTGATCAACATGGCCGCGACCGTGCTGCTGGTGCAGGTCTACGGCGCCGGCATCGCCGGTGCCGCGATCGCCGCCGTGCTCGCCGAGACCGCCGGTTTCGCCGCCGGCATCGTGGTGGCGTGGCGGATCTCGCAAGGCGGCTTCGCCGTGCCCGCGGCCACGCTGTTCGACCGCGCCAAGCTGATGCGCATGCTGGCGGTCAATCGCGACATCATGGTCCGCACCGCGGCGCTGATCGTCGTGTTCCTGTTTTTCACCGCCAAGGGCGCACGCGAGGGCGACGTGACGCTGGCGGCGAATTCGGTGCTGAACAATTTCCTGCTGGTCAGCGCCTTCTTCCTCGACGGCCTCGCCAATGCTGCCCAGCAGCTGTGCGGCCGCGCGTTCGGCGCACGCGACGCACGCGGCTTTTCCGATTCGACCCGGCTGGTGCTGCTGTGGGGCATCGGCTTTGCGCTGGTCGTATCGGTGCTGTTCGCGCTGTTCGGACCGGCGCTGATCAATCTGATGACGACCAGCGACGACGTGCGCCGCTATGCGCGCGCGTTCCTGCCGTTCGTGATCCTGGCACCTCTGCCCGGCGTATTCGCGTTCGGCTTCGACGGCATCTATGTCGGCGCCACCTGGGCGCGCGAGATGCGCAATCTGATGCTGGCCTCGCTCGCGATCTTCCTCGCCACCTGGTGGGCGCTCAGTTCGTTCGGCAACACAGGCCTATGGATCGCGCTGCTCGGCTTCTACGTCGCGCGCGGCGGCCTGCAGGGCCTGCGCTATCCGGCACTGCTCAGGAAGACGTTCAAGACTGCGTAGCATTCGTAGCCCGGATGCAGCGAAGCGAAATCCGGGGTCTGTATCCGCAGCGAGACTGTCCCGGATTGCGCTTCGCTTCATCCGGGCTACGAAGTTCTCTTCCCCTTCCCCCTGAAAGGGGGAAGGTCGGGATGGGGGTCAGCCGCAGGCGACGCAGCTCATGGAGAGAGCTGATCCCCACCCGCTTTGCTCTGGCGAGCAAAGCGACCTCCCCTTTTCAAGGGGAGGTTAGAGCGCAGCCGGATTTCGCTTCATCCGGGCTACACGCACCTACTGGACCGGCCAATCCTCCGCCGTAATCGTCGCCGCATCCGCGCCGACGATTTCCGATAGCGAGTCGCGGCCGGTGCGCAGCAGGGTCGAGGACAGATCGCGCTTGATGTCGTCGACGAGACCGATGCCCTTGTAGACCAGCGAGGAATAGAGCTGGATCAGGCTGGCCCCGGCGCGGATCTTGGTCAGTGCGGCGCCGCCGCTATCGATGCCGCCGACGCCGATCAGCGGAAACGCGCCTTCGACGCGGACATAGGTCTCGGCCACCATGCGCGTCGACAGCCGGAACAGCGGGCGGCCCGACAGGCCGCCCTGCTCCTTGGCGCGATTCTCCTCGCGCAAGGTCGAGGGCCGCGCCAGCGTGGTGTTCGCGACGATCATGCCGTCGACGCGCCGCGAGCGGGCGATGTGCACGACGTCGTCGAGCTCGGCCAGACTCAGATCCGGCGCGATCTTGAGCAGGACCGGCGAATCGCCGGCGTTCTTGCGCACGCGCTCGCGGGTGTCGATGACCCGCGCCAGCAGATCGTCGAGCGCGGCCGATTGCTGCAAATTGCGCAGGCCCGGCGTGTTCGGCGAGGAGACGTTGACGGTGAAATAGCTCGCGACCGGCGCAAACGTCTCAATCAGCTTCACGTAGTCGGCGGCGCGGTCGGGCGAATCCTTGTTGGCCCCGACATTGACCCCGACAATGCCGCCGGCGCTGGCGCGCGCGGCGAGCCGCCGCAGCACGGCCTCCGCGCCGTCATTGTTGAAGCCCATGCGGTTGATGACGGCCTCGTCGCGCTCGAGGCGAAACAGCCGCGGCCGCGGATTGCCGCCTTGCGGCTTCGGCGTGACCGAGCCGATCTCGACAAAGCCGAAGCCGAGCCGCAGCAGCGCGTCGGGCACCTCGGCGCTCTTGTCGAACCCCGCCGCCATGCCGATCGGGTTTGGAAAGTTGAGTCCGAAGGCGCGCACCGCGAGCTTGGGATCATCCGGCCGCTGCCGGATCGGCGGCAGCAGCTTCAGGCCCTGGATCGCCATGCGATGGGCATCCTCCGGATCGAACCAGCGCAGCAGCGGCAGCGAGAAGGCGTCGAAGGCACGGATCACGGCTTGAGCTCCGGAACGTCGTGGCCACCGTCGGAGCGCGCGCGCAGGTCGAGGATCTCGGTGACGGCGCCGAGGTCGAGTTCGCCATAGAGATGCGGGAACAGCTCGTCATTGCGCGACCGCTCCCAGCGCAGGGCATTGCCCAGCGCATCGGCATCGACCGCGACCAGGAACAGGCCGGTTTGCCCGTGGTAGTGCTTGCGCGCGGTCTCGGCCACCTGGGACGCGGTGGAAAAATGGATAAAGCCGTCGCGTTTGTCGTCGGCACTGCCCCGGTACACGCCCTGCCGCTCGGCCTCGCGCCAGGCCGAAGCGGGGGTGATTTTGTAGATCATCGGCACGGGCCGGCCTTCCCTTTTGTCCTTGAGTCTCTTGGGGTTTTATCCGGATTTGAGGGGAAATGCCCCAGACGCCATCTGGCGAGCGAGGGACCGTATCGGCGGCGGCGGCGCAACTCAAGCGGTGCCGGGACACATCGGCCGACAGATTTGCGAAAACGCCAGCTTTCAGGCAATAATTCCTACCATCCGGGATACCCTCGATGGCCAAACAGCCCAAAGCCACCCGACCGCTGACCCACGCGCAGGTCTGGGCCGCGCTCGACCGGCTCGCCGAACGCGCCGGCCTGTCGCCGTCCGGCCTTGCCAAGCAGTCCGGACTCGACCCCACCACCTTCAACAAGTCCAAGCGCGTGACGGGCGACGGGCGCGAGCGCTGGCCCTCGACCGAATCGCTCTCCAAGGCGCTGGCGGCGAGCAATGCCAGCATGGAGACCTTCGTGCAGTTGCTCGGCGATGGCGCGCGCGGCGGACAGTCGGTGCCGCTGATCGGCTTCGCGCAGGCCGGCGCCGGCGGCTATTTCGACGACAGCGGCTTTCCCGCCGGCAAGGGCTGGGACGAAGTCGCGCTACCGGCAACCACCGACGAGCACGCCTATGCGCTGGAGATCGAGGGCGACTCGATGAAACCGGCCTATCGCGAAGGTGACATCATCGTGGTGTCCCCCGCGACCGCGATCCGCCGCGGCGACCGCGTGGTGGTGCGCACGACCGGCGGCGAGGTGATGGTGAAGGAATTGAGACGCCGCACCGCCAAGGTGCTGGAACTCGGATCGCTCAATCCGGAGCACCCCGACCGCATGCTCGATGCCGAGGAAGTCGCGTGGATCGCACGCGTGGTGTGGGCGAGCCAGTAGCCGGGCAGGTCGATCACCACATAACCAGTGTCGTCCCGGCGAAAGCCGGGACCCATAGCCACCGAAGATTACTGCTACACCACGCTGGGGCCACAGCTGGCTTCCACAACTCGACCCTGTGGTTATGGGTCCCGGCTTTCGCCGGGACGACGGCGGAGGTTGCGGCGCGCTCCCTGCCAGCCTTTACGTCGCGTAGTCCGGCTCCTTGCGATCCAGCATCCGCTTCAGCGCATCGAAATGCCGCTGCGCCGGGGACGGGCCGTTGTAGAGATGGTCGTCGCGGAAATCGCGCTTGGTCTTCTCCACCACATGCTGCGGCAATTGCTTGAGCGGCTGCTGCGTCCACATCGCGTAGATCTGCACCTGCGCGGCGCGTTCGATGTAATAAAGCCGGTCATAAGCATCGGCGACCGTCTCGCCGACGGTCGAGATGCCATGATTGGCCATGAACAGGATGGTCTTGTTGCCGATCACCCTGGCGAGCCGCGCGCCTTCCTCGGGATCGAGCGCGGGGCCGGTGTAGAGATCGTCATAGGCAATCGCTTCCGACAGCCCGACCTCGGTCTGCCCGATTTCCTTGATGCGCGGATCCTCGAGCCGCGTCAGCGCGCTCGCATACGGCATGTGGGTGTGGAACACGGCCTTGGCCTGCGGCAACGCCTTGTGGATCGGCGCATGGATGCAATAGCAGGAGCGCTCCACCTCACCCTCGCCGCGCTTCACCTCGGCATCGTCGATGCCGACCTCCATGAAGGAGGATGCTGTCACCTCCGACCAGTGCATGCCGAACGGGATCTGGTAGTAGCGGTCGGTGCGGCCGGGCACCACGAGGGTGAGATGGTTGAAAATACCTTCCGAAAAGCCGTGGATGTAAGCGAGGCGATGCGCCGCCGCGAGATCGACCCGCGCCTGCCATTCCTCGGCGCTCGAACTGTCCTGCAGCGATGTCGGCGAAACCCTGAACTGCATGCGCATGCTCCCATCTGTGCCGGCCTCTCGGCGGAGGCCGTGCTGATTTTATGGATGCGATTGTAGCGCAATCCGGCGCCGGGCTCCGGTGAAATTGCCGATGGCCTGCTATCCGAATTTTGCGGGCTCGGCGTCATTATGTGATGATGCGCTGCGAAGACCGCGGATCGGCGGCTTCGTTGGCTGCGGCGGAAAGCCACATGAGCGGCCTGCACTTTCCAACTCAACGCAACACACTCCGCAAAGCCAAGAGTCACGCCATGACAGGACCATCCGACCGCAAAACCATCGCCATCGTCGGCCTCGGCAGCATCGGCGGCATCATCACCGGCCTGCTGCGGGCAGTCGACAAGCATGACGTGATCGCCTGTGTCCGGCGGCCGCTCGATCGCCTCGCGGTCGAGCGGGCGGAAGGCACGGTGGAGGTGCCGCTGCGCGCCCTCACCGATCCGGCAAAGGTTACGCCGGTCGACTGGGTGTTGTTGTCAACCAAGGCGCAGGACACGGAATCGAGCGCGCCCTGGCTGCAGAGGTTGAGCGGGCCGCGGACGCGTGTCGCGGTGCTGCAGAACGGCATCGGCCATGCGGAGCGGCTGGCACCATTGGTCGGCGCCGCCACTGTCGTTCCGACCATCGTCTATTACAACGGCGAGCGGCTGGCGCCGGATCGCGTCCGCTTCCGTCGTGCCGGCGAGCACGAATTCGCCGTTGCCGATGACGCGAACGGGCGCGCGTTCGAAGCGCTGCTGGATGGTACGGCGATGCGCGTGCGGCGCTCCGCTGATTTCACCACGCTGGCGTGGCGCAAGCTTCTGCTCAATGCGGTCGCCAATCCGATCACCGCGCTCACCTTGCAGCGGCAGGCGGTGTTCCGCCGCGCGGACGTCAAGGCGCTGTGCCGCGCCATCCTGGAGGAGGCCGCGAATGTCGGCCGCGCCGACGGCGCGCAGCTCGCGCCCGACGAGGCCGAGCTGATGCTGGCGACGTTGTTGACCTACCCGCCCGACGCCGGCACCTCGATGTATTTCGATCGTGTCGCGGGACGCCCGTTCGAAGCCGACGCTCTCACCGGCGCGATCGTCGCGGCCGGCGAACGGCACGGCGTGCCGACGCCGCTCAACGGCCTGCTGCTGACGCTGTTGCGCGCCACCAGCGACGGCCTGCGCGACGCGGCGCAGGCCGAGCCGCGATGAGCGGCGCGATCCCTACGACGACCGCGCCAGCGCGCCGTCGATCATGTTGACCGCGTTCTGCACGCCGTAGACCGCGACGAAGGAGCCGAAGCGCGGGCCCTTCTCCTGCCCGAGCAGCACCTGGTAGAGCATGTTGAACCAGTCGAGCGAGACGCCGGGACGGCCGTCCTTGCCCTTCTTGACCATGTCGAGGAACGGCTCGCGGCGGCCAATCTCATAGACCACGTTCTGGATGTCTTCCGCGCTCGCGTTCGCCGGCATGTTGGCGAGCGCATCGCGCAGATCCTGCAGCGCGGCGCGCTCTCCGTCGGTCGGCTCGCGGAACTGCTTGGTCGGCGCCACGAAGTCGCGATAGTAGTTGATGGCGTAGCCGACCATCGCGTCGAGCTTCGGATGGGTCTGCGGCGTCACGCCCGGCCGGTAGCGGCCGATGAAGCCCCACAGCGTCTCGGCATTCTCCGCGTTCGACGACGACACCAGCGTCAGCAGCAGTTGGAAGGTGACCGGCATATCGGCCTGCGGCGGCTTGCCGGAATGGATGTGCCAGACCGGATTTTGCAGCTGCTGCCGCGCTTCCTGCCGCGTGAAGCCGTCGAGGAATTGCTGGTAGTCGTCGACATTGCGCGGGATGACGTCGAAATAGAGCCGCTTCGCCGCCTTGGGCTCGCGATACATGAACAGCGACAGCGATTCCGGCGAGGCGTAGCGCAGCCATTCGTCGATGGTCAGGCCGTTGCCCTTCGACTTCGAGATCTTCTGGCCCTTCTCGTCGAGGAACAGCTCGTAGTTGAAGCCTTCCGGCGGCGTGCCGCCAAGCGCCGAGCAGATCTTGGCCGACAGCTTCACCGAGTCGATCAGATCCTTGCCGGCCATTTCATAGTCGACGCCGAGGGCGTACCAGCGCATCGCCCAGTCCGGCTTCCATTGCAGCTTGCAGCGGCCGCCGGTGACGGGAACGGTGACGGTCTCCTTGGTATCGGGATCCTCGTAGGAGATCGTGCCGGCCTTGGCGTCGTGCGCCGTCACCGGCACGTAGAGCACGAGGCCGGTGCGCGGACAGATCGGCAGGAACGGCGAGTAGCTCGCCGCGCGCTCCTCGCGCAGCGACGGCAGCATGATCGCCATCACCTTCTCGATCCGCTCCAGCATGCGCAGCAGCGCGGCGTCGAAACGGCCGGAGGTGTAGTACTCGGTCGAGCTCGCGAACTCGTAGTCGAAGCCGAACTGGTCGAGGAAGGCGCGCAGCCGCGCGTTGTTGTGCTGTCCGAAGCTCGGATGGGTGCCGAACGGATCGGGCACCTTGGTCAGCGGCTTGCCGAGATGCTGTTCCAGCATCTCCTTGTTCGGCACGTTGTCCGGCACCTTGCGCAGGCCGTCCATGTCGTCGGAGAAGGCGAGCAGGCGCGTCTTGATCTTGTCCTCGGTCAGCACGCGGAAGGCGTGGCGCACCATCGTGGTGCGCGCGACCTCGCCGAACGTGCCGATATGGGGCAGGCCCGACGGGCCGTAGCCGGTCTCGAACAGCACCTCGTCCTTGGGATTTTTCTTCAGCCGCGCCACAATCGCTTTCGCCTGCTCGAACGGCCAGGCGTTGGATTGTTCGGCGAGCGCCCGCAGGTCGCTCGGGCTGGCAGAAGGATCAATCACGGACATTCCTCAGGCTCTCTCCAAAAAGGCCGCGAAAACTAACGCTTTCGCGGCAAAATGCAAAACGACGCTCCCTCGCCCCGCTGTTGCAGGGAGAGGGTTGGGGTGAGGGGCTCCATCCGCGTAACCGGCAAGAGAGGAATTCGCGGCGGGTCCCCCTCACCCGGAATTCAAGCTGCGCTTGAATTCCGACCTCTCCCCCCAAAACGGGGCGAGGTGAAGACCACAGCGTCAGAACGGGCTGACCGAGAAATAGCGCAGCCACAGATCGGTGAAGCGGCCTTTTTCCCAGATCCGGAACAGCGCCCAGTTCAGCGACTGCCGGAGCAGATCGTTGCCCTTGCGGACGGCGATGCCGACGCCCTCGCCGAAATAGCGGCTCTCGACAAAGGGGCCGCCGGAGAAGGCGCAGCATTCGGCGGAATCGGTGCCGTTGATCCAGAACGCGAGCGAGATCGCATCGCCGAAGATGAAGTCGACCTCGCCGCGGCGCAGCGCCGCGCGCAGCGCGTCGTTATCCGGATAGGAATGGATCTCGGCGTCGGTGAACATCGCCTTGAGGTAGGCCTCGTGCGAGGTGCCGGCGATGACGCCGACCTTCTTGCCCTCGAGATATTCCGGGCGGATTTCCGGCATCGCGTTGTCGCGGCGCGACACGAAGCGTGCCGGCGCGCGGTAATACGGATCGGTGAAATCGACCTTGGCGCGCAGCTGCGGCGTCACCGCCATCGACGCGATGATGGCATCGCCACGGTTGGTCGCCAGGGCATCGATCAGGGTCTCGAAGCGGCGCATCTGGATGGTGCAGGTGACCTTGATCTCGTCGCAGAGCGAACGCGCGAGGTCGACGTTGAAACCGGCCGGATTGCCGTCGGGACCGGTGAAATTGAACGGCGGATAGTCGGTCTCGGTCAGGAAGCGGATCACGGTGAGGCGCGACAGGTCCGGGCGGTCCGGCCGGCGCCGCGGGTCCCAGAAACCCGGCACCGCCTGCGGCGCGGCCTCGGCGGTGGCCTTGGGCGGCAGCGTCGGGGCCGGCTGGGTTGCCGCTGGGGCCGCAGGCGCTGCCTGCGGTGCAGCCGGCGCCGGTCTGGTCGGCGGAGCCGGCGCAGGGGCCGTCTTGGCCGCCGGTGGTTGCGCTGGAGGCGTCTGCCCGATCGCAGGACCCGCCAGCGCCAGCAAGGCAGCCGCGATCATGCCCGCGGCGGGGCGACGCTGGCGCGAACGGACGGCAAAGGGCTGGACAGAGGGATTTGGCATAACCGGCAATTTCAGGAAATTGAACGGCTTATAGCCGAATCGGCGCCTGAAGCGAGCGCCGATTGGGTTAATTCTGGACCGGAAATGGCGATCAGAGATACCGTTTGAGATCGGCCGCCGCCTCTTCCGGCGTCCGTTTCAGATTGAACGGCGCGACGAAATGACCGTCGCGATCCATCAGATAGATCAGCGCGGTGTGGTCCATCGTGTAGTCGCCATCCTTCAGCGGCACTTTCTTGGCGTAGACACGATAGCTCGACAGCACCTTCGCGATCGCGGCGGGATCGCCGGTCAGGCCCTTGAGGTGCGGATCGAAGCTCGACAGGTAATCCTTCATCGCGGTGGCGGTGTCGCGTTCCGGATCGACCGAGACGAAATAGGCATTCACGCGATCGGCGTCCTTGCCCATGGCCTTCAGGACCTCCGAGATCTCGAACAGCGAGGTCGGGCAGATGTCCGGGCAATGGGTGAATCCGAAGAAAATCAGGGTCGGCTTGCCCTGGAGGTTCTTGTCGGTGACGGTCTGGCCGGACTGGTCGGTGAGCTGGAACGACCCGCCGATCGCGGCCGGCGCGGCAACGGTGCGCAAGCCGCCGATCGCCCACAGCATGAGGAACAAGCCGACCGCCAGACTGCCCGCGAAGGCAGCGAAGATCACCAATGGGCGCGTGGTCCGGGGCATGATGCGAGGGCGTCCTTGTCAGAAGCAGGCGGAGATGCCGGCCGTGATCATTTCGAAAAACACCGCGGTCCCGTAGTGGAACCAGAGCGCGGCGGCGGCAAGCAGGGCCAATCCGCCGATAGCGGCCGCACCCCACAGGATCGCAGACGCTACCCGGCCCTGCGGAGCCGTTACGAGCTCGGATCGGGTGGAGATCGGCTGAACCATGAGGCTGAGATAAGCCGGGTTCCGGCAGGCAGCAAGCGCAATGGCGGTCGCAGGCCGTCAAATGATGGCGAGCGATTCCGGCGCCTGCTCGTCCATGGCCCCGGCGCATGCCCAGGCCAATGGCCGACAAAGGTCAAACAGAGACGCAACCGGAGCTTAATGCGCGGGCTTCGGCGCCGAGGCCTGCGCGTTGAGGTAGCACGGCTTGTACAGCGCCTGCAGTTGCTTGCCGCGCAGGAAAATCATGCGCCGGGTCAGGCCACCACGCTCCGAAATCCATCTGCGTACCGCCGGCGGATACATCAGGTACAACATATGGGTGGCTTCGGGATTGGGGACCGGGCGGCCGTTGTCGCCGTAGTCCCAGGCTGCGTGGAAGCCGAGACTGGCGTGCGAGGTCACACAAATCCGGTCGTGAGGAACCTTGCCGAGCACGATGGTGCAGGCCGAGGCGCACAGCCCGTCGATGATGACCGTCTCGCCCGAAGTCCGCAGGTCCTGATACCTGTCGACATAGACGCCGATCTTGCCGCCGCGATCGTCGGCGATCCTGACTACAGCTTGAGACGCCCCCATTCCCGCCAGCAGGAGAACCGCAGCGAGCAACCCCGTCATCAACTTCATTTTGGCCAGCCCCAGTCGAAACCGAATCTGTTTGGTCTGTGATGCAAGACAATCGTGAGCGTGTTGTGCGCGCGTATTTTTGTCCAGACGAGCGAAGCCGGTCAAAACAAATTCAAATTGGGTGTTGCGCGCACGCTGCAGTGGGACTGGGGAAAGGTCCCAAACTGGAACAGCGTGGCGCGCGTGCTTGGTGCTCCGCCGCCACAGGCAAGGTCCATTTGGCGTTGACCGCACGCAATGAGGCGGTCTTGAATCCCGGTGGGACCAGGGGACTCAAACATGGCTGAGGATGCAGATGTGATCGTGGTTGGCGCGGGGCTTGCCGGTCTCGTCGCCGCAACCGAGATTGCCGACGCAGGCAAGCGCGTCATCGTGCTCGACCAGGAAGGGGAACAGAGCATCGGCGGCCAGGCCTTCTGGTCGTTTGGCGGCCTGTTCCTGGTCGATTCGCCGGAGCAGCGCCGGCTCGGCATCAGGGATTCAGCAGACCTCGCACTGCAGGACTGGATGGGCACCGCCGGTTTCGATCGCGAGGAGGATTACTGGCCGCGCAAATGGGCTGAAGCCTATGTCGCGTTCGCGGCGGGCGAGAAACGCGACTGGCTGCGCGCCATGGGCCATCGCATCTTCCCGGTGGTCGGCTGGGCCGAGCGCGGCGGTTACGACGCGATGGGCCATGGCAATTCGGTGCCGCGCTTCCACGTCACCTGGGGCACCGGACCGGGCATCGTCGAGCCGTTCGAGCGCCGCGCGCGCGAGGCCGCGAAGAGCGGACGGCTGATATTCAAGTTCCGCCACCGCGTCGATGCACTCAGCGTCACCAACGGTGTGGTCGACGGCGTCAGCGGCGTGATCCTGGAACCGACCTCGGTCGAGCGCGGCAAGAGTTCCTCGCGCAACGTCGTCGGCGAGTTTTCCTTCCGCGCGCAGGCCGTGATCGTCGCGTCCGGCGGCATCGGCGGCAATCATGATCTGGTGCGGCAGAACTGGCCGAAGCGGCTCGGCGAGCCGCCCCAATTCATGATCTCCGGCGTGCCCGAGCATGTCGACGGCCGCATGATCGGCATCACCGAGGCTGCGGGCGGGCGGCTGATCAACCGCGACCGCATGTGGCACTACGTCGAAGGCATCCGGAACTGGAACCCGATCTGGCCGCGTCACGGCATCCGGATCCTGCCGGGACCGTCGTCGCTGTGGTTCGACGCGTCAGGCAAGCGGCTGCCGGCGCCGCTGTTCCCGGGCTCCGACACGCTCGGGCAACTGCACTACATCATGGGCACCGGCTACGATTATTCGTGGTTCATCCTGACCCAGAGCATCATCAAGAAGGAGTTCGCGCTGTCCGGCTCGGAGCAGAACCCCGACCTCACCGGCAAGAGCTGGCGCATGACGATCAAGCGCGCCACCAACAAGGGCGCGCCGGCGCCGGTGGAGGCGTTCAAGCAGCACGGCGCCGACTTCATCGTGCGCGACAATCTCGCCGATCTCATCAGTGCCATGAACAAACTCGCAGGCAACGATCTGTTGCAGCTCGACGCCGTCAAGGCGCAGATCGAGGCGCGCGACCGCGAGATCACCAACCCCTATGTCAAGGATGCGCAGGTGATGAACCTGCACAATGCGCGGCGCTATATCGGCGACAGGCTGATCCGCACCGCGAAGCCGCACCGCATCCTCGATCCCGAGCACGGCCCGCTGATCGCGGTGAAGCTCAACATTCTCACCCGCAAGACGCTCGGCGGGTTCGAGACCGATCTCGATTCGCGCGTGTTCGGCAACGATCACCAGATCATCCGCGGGCTCTACGCGGCCGGCGAAGCCGCCGGCTTCGGCGGCGGCGGCGTGCACGGCTATCGCTCGCTGGAAGGCACGTTCCTCGGCGGCTGCCTGTTCTCGGGCCGCAATGCGGGACGCGCGGCAGCGAAGGCGGTGAACTAAAGCGCGCCTTTCCATGATGTGGTCGTTGCGGCCCGCCGGCCAGAACCGGCGGGCCTCGATTTGCTGAGTCCGAATTTGTTCAGGCCGTCTTGGTGAAAAGCGTCAGGATGCCGTTGGTGAGATTGACCGCGACAACTTGTGCCGAGCTGAGGCCCTTCGCCTTCAGCGCGGATACTGCTTCTTCGGAGGCGTCGATGGAACCGCGAAGGTTCCGCAGGTCGTCTTCGCTTGCCTTTGCGACAACAGCCTCGACCTTTGACCTTGCGTCGGGCTTGAGTTCCTTGATGTCCACGACCTGGATGCTCCGGATGGCGGTGGGCTGATCAGATTGAGCCTGCGGCATCGCCTTCGGTTGCGTTCCCTGCACCTGCGCCCAAGCAGGTGTTCCGAGCGAGAGCGCCGCAACGATGACGGACGCCGTAGAGATGCGGATGCGCATGAGTATTCCTTGTGTTGATTACCCCCAACATCCCGCGACAACGGGCTTTCCTTGCTTAAGGTTCCGCCGGAAATCCGCCCTCTGGACTAGTGCTCATGCGACCGTCGCCGGGGGGCGCTGCCAAAATATCGAAAACAACCCCATGCAAAGTGGCCGGCGGTGGCCGGCGTTCGAACAAGCAACTTGACACGTCGGGCAACTCAGATGCATTATTCTAATATTCCGAAATTGCGCATCTTGCTCTAATCCGCCTCCGCGCCGAGGAAGCGGACGCCGAACGTGTCGGCGTTGGCCTCGCCCCAATCGTAGAGTGCCTGCAGCATCGGCTTCAACATCTCGCCGCGCCTGGTCAGGCAATAGCGCGAGGAGCCGCCGCCGCGCTCCTGCCTGACGAAGCCTGAATTGCAGAGATCGCGCAGGCGCTCGGTCAACACCTTGTCGCTGAGCTGCGGGATGTCGTGGCGCAATTCGCCGTAGCGCATCGGCCGGACCTTGAGCCGGCTCAGGATCACCGTCTTCCATTTGCCGCTGAGCTGATCGATCGAGAACTCGACCGGGCAACCATATTTGCGCTTGGTCTTGCGGATCATCGCAACTCTCCCGCGGCACTTTCCATCTGGTTCGTTGAGAGCCGCCATCGATCCATCTAAGCACGCTTGGCACGGGTTGGGCGAGTTCAGGGATCATTGCAAGGCATGACAGACGACAATTCCGCCCAGGGTCCAAGCGACAAGCAACAGCCGCGCAAGCGCATCGTCATCAGACGCAACGGACCCTACGAACCCGACCCCGACATTCCGGTCGTCGATCATCTCGGCGTACCGATCGCAGCCGCGGCGCCGGTGCGGCTCTGCCGCTGCGGACAATCGCAGACCAAGCCGTTCTGCGACGGCAGCCACGTCGCGCGCGGTTTCACCGACGCCAGGGATACGCGGCGCGTGCCGGACAGGCTCGAGGCCTATGCGGGGCAGCAGGCCTATGTGTTCGACAATCGCGGCACCTGCGCGCATTCCGGCTTCTGCACCAACCGGCTCGCCTCCGTGTTTCGTCTCGGCGAGCAGCCTTTCATCGCACCCAGCGGCGCGCGCTTGGACGATCTCATCAACGCGGTGCGCAGGTGCCCGTCGGGGGCACTCGGCATCGGCATTGGCCCGGAGCGTGACGCCAGCCTGTCCGATGTCAACCGGCCACCGCAAATCGAAGTGTCGAAGGACGGGCCCTATCGCGTCACCGGCCATGTCGAGCTGATCGATGAGGATGGCGCATCGATCGCGCGGAACGCGGGCGCGTCGCAGGAGCATGTCAGCCTGTGCCGCTGCGGCGCATCGCTGAACAAGCCGTTTTGCAGCGGCATGCACTGGAATGTCGAATTTCGCGATCCCATTCCCGATCCGATGCGCGAGCCGACGCTGTTCGAATGGGCCGGCGGCTATCCGGCGCTGCTCGACATGACGCGCATCTTCTACAGCCGTTACGTGCCTGAGGATCCGCTGCTTGGGCCACTGTTCGCGGAGATGTCGCCGGACCACCCCGAACGGGTGGCGGCGTGGCTGAGCGAGGTGTTCGGCGGCCCGCGCTTCTACACCGAGCGCTATGGCGGCTATCGGCGGATGGTGTCGCAGCACATCGGCAAGGAGATCCGGCCGGAGCAGCGCGCGCTGTGGGCCACCTACATGGTGCAGAGCGCCGACGATGCCGGCTTGCCGACCGATCCGGAATTCCGCGCCGCCTTCGTCGCCTATATCGAATGGGGCTCGCGGATCGCGGTGGAGAATTCGGGCGCCGGCGCAGCACCGCCGCCGAACATGCCGGTGCCGCGATGGTGGTGGGTCTGCAACGCAACGCCGGCCGCACGGCCGTCCGCAACCGCGAGCGATGCGCAGGCCGCGAACGACGTCGGCATGGCACTCCCCGATCCCGGCGAGACCGTGCAGTTCGAACAGCACATCCGGCCGCTGTTCCGGCCGATGGATCGCAGTTCGATGCTGTCCGCCTTCGATCTCTGGAAGGAGGCGGATGTCGCCAGGCACTGTCAGCAAATCCTGGCACGGCTCGAGGCCGGGAGCATGCCCTGCGACGGTGCCTGGCCGGCCGAGCGAGTGGCGCTGTTCGCCCGCTGGGCGAATGGGCTGAAGACAGTAACCTAGGTCCGCGCACCCATAATTCGGCCGGGCTAACGGCTCGCAAGAGTCCGCTATGCCCGGTAGCGATCAAATTTCGCATCGAAAAATGACGCGATGGGCCAGAAGCGGTCAACCCAGTGCTTCTACGACGCCGCGCATGGCCAACGTCGCGAAGCGGCCACAACACGTCACAGATTGCGGTAACCTCGTTCCTGTAGCACCCAGCTGTTGCCATCCGGGTCCAAGAATTCGGCGAAGCTGGCGTAATCCCTGCGCGTGGGGTCGAGCCCGGTTGCGAAACCTCCGTCCCAGGCATCGATGGGTGTTTTGTGCCGGGCCTCACTGACTTTGACCCCACGTTCGAGCAGGCGGCTCCGCATAGCTTCAAGGTCGGTCACGACGAGATAGACATTGCGAACTGATCCGACGGGCGCGTCGGTGGGTCCGCGACGAATCTGTATCGAGCAACTCGAGCCCGGCGGAGTGAGCTGCACGACGCGGAACACGTCATTTGGCGAATAGTCGACGTCAAGCGTGAAGCCGACCTGGTCGATATAGAACCGCAGCGCTCGCTCGACATCGCTCACCGGCAACGTGATCACCTCAATTGAGAGCTGCTTCACGACTGCTTTGCTGGTTGTGTTCATCGCGCCGCGGCTCCTCTTTGGTCTGATGTTCGCCGCCCTGATCTTCCACTTGCGGCGGGTTCCTCTTCCAAGCAACCGTGGCGGTCCCTCGGTCGGAAATCGAAATCCGGCCAGAATTCATAAGTCGATCACGACGTCACGAATCGGTTGTGAGCAGCAAACGAGAAGGTTGCCGTCGGCGGGCTTCTCGAGTGGCTGGGGTCCATAGGCGACCTCGCCCGAAACCAAACCGCTCTCACAGTTGTGACAAACACCGGTCCGGCACGACCAACGGACCGGGACGTCGCACGCCTCGGCCAGTTCCAAGATGCTCTGGTAGGCTGACGCCTTCCAGTGCACGGCGATGCCACTTCGCGCGAACGATACCAGCGGACCGGTGTTGGCGTCGTCCCTGGGCAGATGTGGAGTTCGCGTCGCTGCGCCGACGACACCAGGAGTCATCGACTCGCTGCCGTTGAAGATTTCGACATGCATCCGCTCCGGCGCCACGTCCAAGGCTGCGAGCGCCTCTTTCATGTCCGCCATGAAGCGAGTCGGCCCGCAGAGGTAGACATCCGCCTCTCGCGGGATGCCGACCTTGTCGAAGACCGATCGCGACAGGTGACCGGTAGCGTCGAAATCCTCGCCCATTTTGTCGCGCGAGCCTGGCCGGCTGTAACAGACATAGCTGCGGCCACGGGTGAGTGCGGGCATGAGTCGGCGGACTTCGGCGGCGAATGGATGGTGCTGCCGGTCGCGAGCCGTGTGCATCCACAAGACCTGACGCGTCGAGCGGGCCGCCGCCAGCGCATACAGCATCGCCAGCACAGGCGTCGCCCCGATTCCCGCGCTGAGCAACACCACGGGCCGCTCTCCCGACTGCAGAATGAAGCTTCCCCGCGGAGAGCTGACGTCGAGAACATCGCCCATGCGGACATGCTCCCGCAGGTAGGTTCCAGCCGCCCCATCCGGCTCGACCTTCACGCTGATCCGGTAGCGCTCCGTCGAGAGGGGACCCGAGAGCGAGTAGCTGCGAAAGAGTGGCGGGCCGCCGCCGATCCGTCGAAGACGCAAGACCACGTACTGACCGGGCAGAGCCTGTCGCAGCGGCTGACCGTCCGGATGCCGCATCGACAGGGAGAGGACGTCCGCGGACTCCTGATCTATCGCTGCTACCGCAAGCGGCTGAAATCCTGGTGCAACCGGATGCGCAGCCGCCGCCGGCGCGAGCCCTGCGTTGCCGCTTCCCGCGCCAGTCGTCTGATTCTGCAGTAACGCCTCAAACGATACGCGCCATCCGGGCGAAAGCGTCTCGATCCGCAAGGCACGCTCCAATCGATCGCTTGGATGATTGGGCGAATAGAGAAGCGCGTTGATCTCTGCGACCGTCATTCGCTCATTCGCTTCTCCCACCTTCATGATTTCGTCGCCGGCGCCTACTTCGCCTTCCTGCAGGACGCGGAAGTAGAACCCCGGACGGCCGCTGGATGTCAGCAATGCCGGCATCAGCGGCTCGTTCATCCGAATGCCGACCCGATAGCAGGTCACGCGGGGCTGAGTGACCTCGAACACTGCGCCGCCGATTTGATAACGGTCGCCGATGCCAACGGCATCGTCGGGTAATCCCTCAATCGTGAAGTTCTCGCCGAACTGTCCATGGACGAGGTCGGTCCTCTTCAGCTGTTCCTGCCAGTAGCGATACGATTCGATCTGGTAGACGAAGACGGCTCGCTGCTCACCCCCGTGGCCGCTCAGGTCGCCTTGACCGTCTCCATCCAGATTCAACCGGCCGACCCGACAACGGCCACGCACGGGATTTTTCCAGATCCCGGTGTGTACAATGCGGCCCTTCCATTCGATATCGCGCGGAAGTCCGACGTTCACCGACAGCAGTCGCGCCATGTCCCATTCCACTTTGATAGGGACCGAAGGTGCTTCCTAGCCGCCGCCACCTGGCTCATGGACCACCTCGGAAACGTCGATGTTGCGATCTGGGCCATGCGCAACCACCGTCTGGCCCGGCTCGAGATGGAGCTGGGTGCCATCGAGATGGACCGAGACGATATCCGGTTCGAACGACACTAGGTTGGAGATGAGGCGAACCTCGGGATAGGCGTCGGGATACCACCATGCCGCCAGACGTGCCTCATCGATTGAGTAGTAGCTGCAGAGCCCCTTGTAGGGGCAGAAGGTCTGGAGTTTCACGGGAGTGAGGGCGGACTCATCGATGTCGGCGCGTGGAACGTACCAGCGCGGCGCGAAGCCGGACTCGTAGAGCACGAGCGGCCGCTTGGTATCGGCGATGATCCGGTCACCATGGCGGACCACGAGGTTACGGGAGGCGCGGCGGATATCGATGCGGTGGTAGGGGTCAGCGGCATGGCCCACGATTCGCTCGTCTTCTTCGTAGAAAGCGTCCATAGCCCGCCAAGCGAACGCAACGCGTGCCTGCAGTTCGCTCGCATGGGGAGGAAGGCTGGTGTGCTGCCATGCCCCTCGCGGTGCGACGTGCTGCTCGTCGGCCCGGACGCTGTACCAGGACGTGAGCCCGAGATCGGCGTGCTGGGTGGTATGCTCGCTGCGTTCAAGGACGCGTGGGGAAATGTCGGTCTCCGGAAAATAGGCGACCGGATAGCGGCCCGGTTCGAAGAACAGGAGGACATTCTCGCTATCGGCGATCCAGATCCCCCCGAAGCGAACGCGCATACGCCGACGCAACCGCTCGGCGTACAACAATCTCTTGGGCAGCGGTTCGGGCACGAGGAACCGGCCGATTGCTCCCGTTGAGAATGGACCTTGTTGCCAGGACAGTCCCATGGTCTCCCCCATGGGTTCGATGTTCGAGCCCGCCAGCAATCTCCGAACGCAGATCCGGCAGCAAGGTTCCTCGACAGGCGTTCGTCAAATTCGCATCAATCCGAATTTGGTTGCGCGCTAATGGAGTCCACGCCCTGAAGCAGGATGTGTTTGGTCAAATCTGCTTGCCACGATTTCGGTTTACCTCTCCCCGGCGGGGAGGGGTAAACCTTCGGCGCCGTTCCAGCTGAACCTAATCTCATCACGCTTTGGACCGCGATTTCCATGAGGTGCGCGCTGCAAAATGCGCAGTGGCGGCGGTCGCCCTGACGCGGTAGAGGTCTGGTTCTGATCAAATCAGAACCAAACCTCTCGATCTCTTGTTTTGACGCGTTTTCTTCACGCGAACCGGTAGCCACTTCGCTTGAAAACGCTATAGACATGCCCGCCATTCAGTGGAGACCCAAATGAGCATTCAGCGTTTCGAAACCGGCCCGCGCATGAGCCAGGCCGTCGTGCACGGCAATACCGTCTATCTCGCCGGCGTCGTCGCCGGCAAGGCGGCGGGCGGCAGCGTCACCGACCAGACCAAGGACATCCTGTCGATCATCGACGGCCACCTCGCCAAGGCCGGCACCGACAAGTCGAAGCTGCTCAGCGCGACGATCTACATCACCGACATGAAGACGTTCCCGGAAATGAACGCGGTGTGGGACGGCTGGGTCTCGGAGGGTAACACCCCGGCCCGCGCCACCGTCGAGGCCAAGCTGGCGGCGCCGCAGTACAATGTCGAGATCATGGTCGTCGCGGCCAAGTAAGCGCGACAGGTAAGCGCGCCGCAAGTCGCGATAGATGTCGGATGCCCCGGATTGCAAAATCGCAGTTCGGGGCATTTCACATCACACCTCACGCGCTGATCCGCGATCGCTCGCTCGCGGTCTCGCCGAGATCAGACTGAAGCCAGCGGGCAATCCGACGCCACGAACCGGCCAGAGCCCCGCGGCCCATGAACAGGCCGAGGTGACTACACGGCTCGGTCTCTCGTTGCAGCCACGCGGGCCGCGTGCCCAACAGCCGCATCGTCGCAAACGCCTGGTCGGGCGGAACGACGATGTCGTTCTCCGCAGCGAGCAGGAAGACCGGCAGCTTCACCGCAGCAAGATCGATTTTGCGGCCAAGCGCGACGAAGTGTCCGGCCGCAATGCGGTTCTGGCGAAAGATCCAGTCGGTCACTTCAAGGTAGTAGGTACCCGGCAGATCAAGGGGATCGCTGTCCCAGTGCGTGAAACGGTCGAGCAGCGCCCGTGCATCCTCCGACTTACCGTCGAGCCGTCGCTGCAGCGCCGCTTCCACATCAAGCAGACTGAACGGGATACTCCAGACCTTCAGCATCTGCTTGCCACTGACAATCCCATCCCCCTGACGCACCAGCGCCTCGAAGCCTTGCTGCGGCAGCGAGGCGACCATCCTGGAAAGCTCTGACGGCATCGAAACGTCGACCGGGCTGCCGGCAAGCACAAGCCGCCGCACCTTGCCGGGAAAGCGCGCCGCATAGAGCAAGGACAGCCAGCCGCCCTGACAGAGACCTGCAAGGTCGACCGGCGGCCCGATCGTGTCGACGGCCACGTTTAGATCGGACAGAAAGGTGTCGATCGAGAAATATCGCATCTCCGATGCCGCCGAGCGCCAATCCGTGAGATAGAGACGCGCAACGCCAGCCTTCTGCAACGCCTCCATCAGGCTGTGGCCGGGGGCAAGATCCGCAATCTGCGCGCGATGCAGCGCATAGGGCGCGCAGACCAGCAGCGGCCGGCCTTCGGCCGCTCTTGAGAAATCCAGCAATCGCATCGACGGCAGCTGAAGCGCGACCGAATGGGCTGTCGTCCAGGGCAGCGACGCCACTTCGCCCGACGAAACTGTGGGCTCGGGCGTACGATTGGGGTACCACTGCGAGGAGATGTCCAGCGCCAATCGCGCGGCTTCAAACGGCCATAGCCAGGCGTCCAACGCCCAGCTGGTGCTCGCACTTCGATCCGATGGATCCGTCTTTTCGGGCAAGCTCATTCACCGATTGATCGCTACCGGGATGGTCTGGCCAACGCGGGTCATCTTCACGCTGATCAAGAACCGACAAATTCAGGTCGGAACAGTTTACGCCAAACCGGCTGGAGCGGCAGCCACGCCGGGATGTCACGATCTCGCGACCCCGGCGCGGCTTGGCAGCAAAAGCCGTCGTTTCAGCGGACTAAAGCGCGATGAGATTGGGTTGAATCATCATCGCGCTTTAGCTCCTTGTTTGAGCATGATCTTTTGGGCAAACCGCTTCACACTTTTCCGGATCATGCTCTAGGCGGCGCGCGCCGTGCCCTTCTCCGCCTCGAGCTTGCGCGCGAACAGCCAGCGGAAATAGGTCAGCGGGGCATCGGCGCCGATCGCGAGCAGCTGATAGTCCGGATCGGCGTCGAACACGCGCTGCTGCGCCTCGATGATATCCTTGTCCTCGTTGAACCCTTCCTCGAGGCTGTGCCGCAGCGACAGTGCGATGTTCGGATTGTCGATGTCGAAATCGTGCAGGTAATTCCAGAAGAAGTGTGTGGTCGAGCGCGTCTCCGGCGTCATGAACTGCGCGTTGCGATACGACCGCGTGCCCGGAACCTGGACGCCTTTCTCGACGCCCTGCCCCGCCGGCGCAAACGTCGTGTCGAGCGTGAAGATGCCGGGCACGATCATGCGGCCGATATTGCGGCGGTCGATCGTGTCGGTTTTGTTCGGGATCACCTTCTTGTGGTAGGGCGGCGGCTCGGCGCCCATGTGCCAGCGCTCGACACGGAAGCCGTCGTCCAGCTTCTCGATCGCGACCGGCTTGGTCTTGTAGGCGTACTCCTCCGAACCGCCGAGCGTGTTGGTGTGCACGAAGGCGAGATGCGCGAAGTCGCTGAGATTGTCGACGATCAGGAGCCAGTTGGCCTTGTAGTGCATGTAGCCCGGCAGGCCGCGCCATTTGGGATCCTCGAGCGGCGGATAGTCGAGGATCAGTTTCGGATCGGCCTTCTCCGGATCGCCGGTCCAGATGAAGATCAGATTGTAGCGCTCGACCACGGGATAGCTGCGCACGCCGAGCTTGGCGGGGATCGTGTCCTGGCCGGGAATCTGGATGCATTTGCCGTCAGCCGCGAACTTCATGCCGTGATACATGCACCTGATGTCGTCACCCTCGATGCGTCCCATCGAAAGCGGCGCGGCGCGATGGCAGCAGCGGTCGTCCAGCGCGACGACTTTCCCGCTCGACCCGCGATAGAGCACGATCGGCCGTTCCAGGATGGTGCGCGCGACCATCTTGCCGTCGATCAGTTCGTGATTCCACGCCGCCACGTACCAGGTGTTGCGCAGGAAAATTCCGTCGTCAGCCATCTCACCCTCCCGATGCAATTTGGTTGCGACGAGGTTAGGTGATTGCGGTCACCGGGATAATCCGATTTGGCTGGACACACTGTACCGGTGGATGGACAATCGGCCATGGAGTGGCGCGACTGGGAGCTGTTTTGCGAGGTTGTCGAGCACGGCGGCTTCACGGCGGCCGCGCGCGTGCTTGGCCATCCCAAATCGAGCCTCAGTGCTGCGGTGCAGCGTCTCGAGGCCAATCTCGGGCTGCGGCTGATCGAACGGACCACCCGGCATCTGCGGCTGACCGATTCCGGCGAGACCATCTATCGCAAGGTGCGCCCGCTGTTCGCCGCGCTGCACGACACCCACAGCGAGGCGCTGGCGATGTCGAGCGCGGTCGCGGGCACGCTGCGGATCAAGGCGCCTTATGAATTCGGCGCGCATCATGCGGGGCCGGTCGCCTGCGCGGTGATGGGCCGCTACCCCGAACTCGCGATCCGGATCGATGTCGAGCATGACATCGTCAACCCGATCGCCGAGAACTACGACATCGTGTTTGCGATGCTGGAGGCGCCGCTGCCGTCGGCCGGCATCGTGATCCGCCGCGTCTTCACGCTCGAGCGCGGCCTGTTCGCGGCACCCGCGCTGCTCGACAAGCTCGGCGAGCCACGCACGCTGGATGATCTGAGAAAACTGCCGCTGTTGACCGGCCCCAGCGATCCGCCATGGGCGATCACCGCTCCCGGCGGCGCGGTCGAGCATCTTGCGGTCGATCGCGCGCGGCTGACCAGTTCGAATGCCCATGTCCGCCTGCAGGCAGCGCTCGCCGGCCATGGCGTGCTTCGGGTCACCGCCAGCTACACCCGCGCCGCCGTCGCGGCCGGCCAGTTGCGGCGATTGCTGCCCGATCATGCCTGCGAACCGCTCAACGTGCACGCGCTGCTGCCGGCGCGGCAATTTGTCCCGGCAAAGGTGCGCTGTTTCCTCGACGCGATGGAGGCGCATGCACGCGGCGATCCGGAGGCCTATATCAGGCCGTAGGGGTCTTTTTTGGCCGATCACCATTTTCCCGGGAACCTGTACGGCCACCTGGCATCCAATGATATTATTCCGCCAACAGTGAGGGCGATCCCGCCATGCGCCAGGCCCATGTAACGTCCCTGCCGCCGACCAGCTCGGGCGATGCCGAACTCGTGCAACGCGCGCTCGCCCGCGACGAGGCCGCAATCCGCGCCATCATGCAGGCGAACAATCGCCGGCTGTTCCGGCTGGCGCGCGGCATCCTGCGCAACGACCACGAGGCCGAGGACGTGGTTCAGGACGCCTACGTGCGCGCCTTTACCCATCTGGAGCAGTTCCGCGGCGACTCCAGCCTCTCGACCTGGCTGTCGCGGATCGCAATGAACGAGGCACTCGGCCGCCTGCGCCGCAGGCACAGCAGCGTCGAATGGTCCGATCTGCCGAAAGGCGCTCCTGAAGCCCAGATCATCCAGTTCCCCCTGTCGTCAACAGACGATCCGGAAAAATCCATGGCCCAGCGTGAGATCCAGCACGTCGTCGAGCACGCGATCGACGAGCTGCCCGAGGCGTTCCGCCTCGTCTTCATCACCCGCGTGATCGAGGGCATGAATGTCGAGGAGACCGCTGAGATCCTCGGCCTCAAGCCGGAAACCGTGAAGACCCGCCTGCACCGCGCCCGCACCATGCTGCGCGACAATGTCGAGCGGAAGATCGGCCCCGTCGTCATGGAGGCCTTCCCCTTCGCGGGCAAACGCTGCGAGCGATTGACCGAGGCGGTTCTGAAACGGCTCCGCCCCACGGCCTGAATTTTTTCGGGAACCTCTGCTCGTCCGCGCCATCCAACTCCTGTGCAAGCAACGACGCGCCGCGCGCTACGCCCGGCTCAACAGGAGTTTCAAACCATGTTCGTTCGATTGAGTATCGCGGTAGCCACGCTCAGCCTTCTCAACTGCGCTGCGCTGGCGCAGGGCGCAAAGCCGACCGATCCGCAGATCGCACACATCGCCTATACGGCAGGTGTGATCGACATCAATGCCGCCAAGCAGGCGGAAGAGAAGGCCTCCAACAAGGAGGTCAAGGCGTTCGCCAAGGACATGGCGCGCGACCACGAGGCGGTGAACAAGCAGGCGCTCGACCTCGTCAAGAAGCTGAAAGTGACGCCGGAGGACAACGACACCAGCAAGACGCTGTCGAAGCAGGCGGCCGACAAGCTCGCCGAGCTCGGCAAGCTGAAGGGCGCCGCCTACGACAAGGCCTATATCGACAATGAGGTCGCCTACCACAAGGCCGTCAACACCGCGCTGGAGACGCAGCTGATCCCCTCGGCCAGCAATCCCGAGCTGAAGAGCCTGCTGCAGACCGGCCTGAAGATCTTCCAGGGCCACCAGCAGCACGCCGAACACGTCGCGGCCAGCCTGAAGTAAGGAGGCGCGGGATGTTGTCAGGACGCTGTCTCGCAACGCTGGCCTTGCTCGCGCTCGGCGCGATGGCCGTCCCGGCGCATGCGGCCACCATCCAGATCGTGATGGAAAATCTGGTGATCTCGCCGGCCGAGGTGTCGGCCAAGGTCGGCGACACCATCGAATGGGTCAACAAGGACGTGTTCGCCCACACCGCCACCGCGAAGAATGGCGACTTCGACGTGACGATCGCGCCGAAGAAGACGGTCAAGTCGGTTCTGACCAAGGCCGGCACGGTCGACTATTACTGCCGCTACCATCCCAACATGAAGGCGGTGCTGACGATCGCACCCTAGCCTGCGCGATGACCTCCGAGGTAATCGATCGGCGCACGCGAACCTTCGATAGTCCGGACCGCCGCACAGTCCGGCACTATCGAAGGAGAGCACCATGACCGACCATGCCACCATCGCGCGCCGCTATATCGATCTCTGGAACGAGCGGACGCCGAGCCGGCGTCGCGAGATGCTGAGCGAGAACTGGACCGCCGATGCACGCTATATCGATCCGCTGATGAGCGGCGACGGCCATGAGGGCGTCGACGCGCTGATCGCGGGCGTGCAGCAGAAGTTTCCGGACTTCCGCTTCAAGCTGATCGGGGAGCCGAACGGTTTCGCCGACCATGTCCGGTTCTCCTGGGGCCTCGGCCCCGACGGCGTCGACAGCCCGATCAAGGGCACCGACTTCGCCATGCTGAAGGACGGCCGGATCAGGAGCATCACCGGCTTCCTCGACCAGGTGCCGGGCGCCTGAGGCGCCGCTTCCGCGCCGGCGATGTCGCTGCCGGAGCGTTTTCGAGCGAAGTGGATACCGGTTCGCGTCAAGAAAACGCGTCAAAACAAAGAATCCAGAGCCCCGTTCCGATTCCATCGGAACGGAAAAGGCTCTAGTCTTCCCGAAACACAGGGAGGACGCCATGAAGGCAGATTACGCCTTCAAGACTTCTGTCGTCAGCGACATCACGCCGGCGCTGCTGGCGATCGGCCGCGACAGCTTTCCAGAGGCCCTGATCGGCGCGCTACGCCGCGTCGCCGGTGTCGGTCATTGCATGGTGTTCTCGTTCACCGGCCCGCGGACCGCCGCGTGCCTGCTCGATGTCGGCAACATCCCGACCGGGCGCGACCTCGGGATCGCCTATTCCGAACATTTCCATCAGGCCGACCCGAACCGCGATGCGGTGTTCGAGGGACGGGCGCAGGCCGCACCGATCGTGCTGCCGAACTTTGCCCGCCGCATGTACAGCGACGGCTACCGCAAGATCTTCTTCGACGACTCCGACATTGTCGACAAGTTCGCCTCCGCGATCTGGACCGGCGACACCTGCTTCTATGTCAACTTCTACCAGATCACCGCGCAAGGCCGCTTCAGCCGCGAGCAGATCGCGCGCCTGGCCGCGGTCGCGCCGGCGTTGACGGCGGCCGTGGCGCGGCACTTCCAGCGCGACCCGGCACCGGATGTTGATCCGATCGAGCGGTTGAAGATCCTGTTTGCAACGGCTGAGCCGCTCGCCAGGCTGACCGGGCGTGAGAAGGAAGTCTGCCTGCGCATCCTCTCCGGTCTCAGCTCGGAAGCGATCGCCGCCGAGCTCGGCATCGGGCTGCATTCCGCCCTCACCTATCGCAAGCGTGCTTATGACAAGCTCGGCATCTCCTCGCAGAACGAGCTGTTCGCGATCGCGCTGCGCCTGATGGCTTCGGCGCGCCAGCTGAACTGAGCGCGCTCCAGGCGGTGGCCTCCCGCTGTCCCCAGCGCTGGGGACAGACGGGCCGCGCCGCCCGGCCTATGCTCGGCTCGAAAACCCGAGGCCAAACCGAGATCACGTCGTGAGCACCGCGCCCCATTTCGACATCGATGTCCCCGCCTTCTGGCAGGATCCGTACCCGGCGCTGGCGCGCATGCGCAAGGAGGCGCCGATCGCCTTCGTGCCGCAGCTCGGCAGCACGCTGCTGTGCAGCCGCGACGACATCTTCATCTCGGAGAAGCAGATCGACGTGTTCTCGTCGCACCAGCCCGAGGGGCTGATGAACAAACTGATGGGCCACAACATGATGCGCAAAGACGGCGATGCGCACATGAACGAGCGCAAGGCGATCTTTCCGGCGATCTCGCCGAAAACCGTCCGATCGCACTGGACCGCGCAGTTCGCAGCACACGCGACGCGCATCCTCGACGAGCTGAAGCCGGACGGCGTGGTCGATTTCGTGCAGGCCTTCGCGCTGCCATTCTCGGCCGAATGCCTGAAGTCGATCACCGGCCTCACCAACATGCGCTTCCAGGACATGAACGCGTGGTCGCAGGGCATGATCGACGGCATCGCCAATTATGTCGGCGATCCCGCGATTGAGGCGCGCTGCCATGCGGCAACCTCCGGGATCGATGCCGCGATCGACGACATGGTCCCCAGGCTGCGCGAGACGCCCGACCTCAGCCTGCTCGGCGTGATGCTGCAGACCGACATGCCAATGGAGAGCGTGCGCGCCAACATCAAGCTTGCGATCTCGGGCGGCCAGAACGAGCCGCGCGATGCGATCGCCGGCACGGTATGGGCGCTGCTGACCCATCCCGACCAGCTTGCGATGGCGACGAGCGGCACGATCCCGTGGCTGCAGGTGTTCGAGGAATATGCGCGCTGGATCTCGCCGATCGGGATGTCGCCGCGGCGCATCGCAAAGCCCTGGACGATCAGGGACGTCGCCTTCGAGACCAACGAGCGCGTGTTCCTGATGTTCGGCTCGGCGAACCGCGACGAGAAGCATTTCGACCGGCCCGATGCATTCGACGTGCGCCGCGACGCCGGCAAGAGCATCGCGTTCGGTGCCGGCCCGCATTTCTGCGCCGGCGCCTGGGCCTCGCGCGCCATGGTCGCCGACGTCGCGCTGCCCGCGATCTTCAACCGGCTGAAGAATTTGCGCCTGATCGAGCACAACCCGGCGCGAATCGGCGGCTGGGCGTTCCGCGGCCTGCTGGATTTACCGCTGACGTGGGACGCCTAATCGCCGTTAGCGTCCCCAGCGCAGCACGACCGGATCGAGCGACCGCGCGATCTCGATCAGCCCCGCGCGGGTCGCGGGATGCAGCGGTTGCAGCGGGTGGCGCACCGCATCGGACTTGATGACGCCGCCTTCGCGCATCAGCACCTTGCAGGCCTGCAGCCCGCATTGGCGGTTCTCGTAGTTGATCAGCGGCAGCCAGCTCGCATAGGCCCGCACCGCCTCGTCGCGCCGGCCGGCGAAGAACGGATCCATGATCTGGCGGATGCCGTCGGGATAGCCGCCGCCGGTCATCGCACCGGTGGCGCCGGCATCGAGATCGGCCATCAGCGTGATCGCCTCCTCGCCGTCCCACGGCCCCTCGATCGCGGCGCCGCCCTTCTCGATCAGACCGCGCAGCTTGTTCGCGGCCATCGGCACCTCGATCTTGAAGTACCTGATATTGGCGAGCTCCTTCGCCATGCGCGCCAGGAAGTCGACCGAGAGCGGCGTGCCCGCGACCGGCGCGTCCTGGATCATGATCGGGATGTTGATGGCATCCGACACGACCCGATAAAACTCATAGATGCCTGGCTCGCCCACGCGGAAGGTCGCGCCGTGATAGGGCGGCATCACCATGACCATCGCGGCGCCGGCGGCCTCCGCCTGGCGGCTGCGCTCAGCGCACACCGCCGAGGAGAAATGCGTCGTCGTGACAATGACGGGAATGCGGCCGGCGACATGCTCGAGCACCGCATGCATCACGGTCTCGCGCTCGGCGTCAGTCAGCACGAACTGCTCGGAGAAATTGGCGAGGATGCAGATGCCGTGGGAGCCGGCATCGATCATGAAGTCGACGCAGCGCCGCTGCCCATCGAGGTCGAGATTGCCGTTGGCGTCGAAGATGGTCGGCGCCACGGGGAAGACGCCGCGATAGGGGCGCTTTGCGACTGCTGTCATGATAACGACCTCCCAGGTTGTTGTCGGATTTTCTTGTCAGTTCTGGCGGAACGGCAGCGGCGGGCCATCGAGCCGGCGCAGGCCCGGCTCGCGCCGCTCCAGCCACCAACCATACTGCTTCGGCCAGGACGCGAACACCTCGCCGCCTCCACCGCCAAGCGCAAGCTCGGCGTGCAGCGGCCAGTTCGGATCGAACAGCGCCTCGCGGCCGATCGCGACCATGTCGGCATGGCCTTTGGCGAGGACGTCTTCTGCCTGCTGCGGATGCAGGATGAGGCCGACCGCGATGGTCGCAATGTCGGCGGCGCGCCGGATCTCATCGGCATAGGGCACCTGAAAGCCGTAGCCGCGCGGAATCCGCGCCGCGGTCGCCGAGCCGAGCAGACCACCCGACGAGCAATCGATCAGATCGACACCGCGCGCCCTGGCTTCGCGGGCGAACGCGACCTGGTCCTCGAGCGTCAGGCCGCCGTCGATACCGTCGACCGAGGAGATGCGCACCGACAGCGGCCGCTCCGCCGGCCAGGCCGCGCGCACGGTCTCGATGATCTCGAGCGGATGGCGCATCCGCCCGGCGCGATCGCCGCCATAGGCATCGCTGCGGCGGTTGGACAATGGCGAGAGGAATTCGTGCAGCAGATAGCCATGCGCGCAATGCACCTCGACGAATTCGAAGCCGGCCTCCACCGCGCGCAAGGTGGCGCGCCGCCATTGCTCGCGCAGCGCGGCGAGTTCGGCGACGTCGAGCGCGTGCGGCATCAACCAACCTTCCTCCATCGGGATCGCGCTCGGCGCCACCGTTCGCCACGGCAGATCGCCGCGGGCGCGGTCGGCCGCATCGAGAGCGGCATTACCGTACCAGGGACGCTGCATGCTGGCCTTGCGGCCGGCATGTGCGAGCTGGATCGAGGGCACGGCGCCATTGTCCTTGAGGAAGGCGGCGATGCGCTCGAGCGGCGCGATCTGCTCGTCGTTCCAGATGCCGACATCGCCATGGGTGATGCGGCCCTCCGTGGTCACCGCCGCGGCCTCGACCATCACGAGCCCGGCGCCGCCCTGGGCGAACTTGCCGAGATGCACGAGATGCCAGTCATTGGCCAAGCCGTCGGTTGCCGAATACTGGCACATCGGCGAGATCAGGATGCGGTTTCGGGAGGTCACGCCGCGAAGCGTGATCGGCTGAAACAGAAGCGGCTGCGACATCGGGACCTGCGGGAAGGTGTTGGCGGGAGAAATCGTGGCGGAAAGCTAGGCGGCGCGCCCCGGGATCGCAAGTCATGCCGCGGCGCAGGCGGCAAGACCTGCACGCATGCAGCACTTGCGCAACGGCGCGATCTGCAAAACCCGCAACGTCTGCCGCAGAAAAATCTCCCGGCTGGTAAACACTTTCGGTCATTCGCGGGTCACATCGCGGATCGCAATTCGTCGCGGACATCCCTACATTGCCGACATGAAGAAAATCGGATTCCTTTCGTTCGGGCACTGGACGCCCTCGCCGCAGTCGCAGGCCCGCTCGGCCGCGGATGTGCTGCTGCAATCCATCGACCTCGCGGTCGCCGCCGAAGAGCTCGGCGCGGACGGCGCATATTTTCGCGTCCATCACTTCGCGCGCCAGCTGGCCTCGCCGTTCCCGCTGCTGGCGGCGGTCGGCGCCAGGACCAGCCGGATCGAAATCGGCACCGCCGTGATCGACATGCGCTACGAAAATCCGCTCTACATGATCGAGGACGCCGGCGCGGCCGACCTGATCGCGAGGGGACGCCTGCAACTCGGCATCAGCCGCGGCTCGCCCGAGCAGGTGATCGATGGCTGGCGCTATTTCGGCTATCAGCCGGGCGAGGGCGAGACCGACGCCGACATGGGCCGGCGTCATGCCGAGATCTTCCTCGACATGCTGCGCGGCCAGGGATTTGCGCAGCCCAATCCACGGCCGATGTTTCCCAATCCTCCCGGCCTGCTGCGGCTCGAACCGCTCTCGGAAGGCCTGCGCGAACGCATCTGGTGGGGCGCCGGCTCGAACGCCACCGCGGTGTGGGCGGCGAAGCTCGGGATGAACCTGCAGAGCTCGACGCTGAAGAACGACGAGACCGGAGAGGCCTTCCATATCCAGCAGGCGGCCCAGATCCGCGCCTATCGCGCCGCCTGGAAGGAGGCCGGGCACACGCGCGAGCCGCGGGTCTCGGTGAGCCGCAGCATCTTCGCGCTGGTCGACGATCGCGACCGCACCTATTTCGGCAACGGGCAGGAGGAAGACCAGATCGGCTTCATCGACGAGAGGACGCGCGCGATCTTCGGCCGCGGCTACGCAGCCGAGCCGGACAGGCTGATCGAGCAGCTCAAGACGGATGAAGCGATCGCAGAGGCCGATACCTTGCTTCTGACCGTCCCCAATCAACTCGGCGTTGCCTACAACACGCATGTGATCGAGACGATCCTGACCCAGATCGCGCCCGCTTTGGGGTGGCGCTGAATCCATCGCGCAACGTCAGCGATACTCGACCGGCGCGCAGCCTCGTCACATCGGGCAGAACCGGGATAAGGACCCGCGCCGGCCGTCTTCTAGGGGGGCTGTTGAGAGGGAACGGCCCGGCGCGGGCTTGAACCGACCGTTCTCGCCGGAGGTCGGTCGGCTCTGTTCGACCAATGCCGGAACCCGCGACATCGTTCCGGTGGAACTTCGTTCTCAAACGCGGAGAACTACGGAAACATAACTGCGCGTTGTGAGAAGAACAGGTCGAGTACGGTTCGTTAGGCGCGCACGTTGCGTGAACAGATCGCCGTAATATCCCGGGATAATAGCGAAGGCCGTCTGCGGATCGCCCGGGTCAGGAATCCCTGTTGCGATTGCGCCGGGGGAGATCGAGGCGATCGACGCGCTCGTCAATCCGCCGGTTCAGCTCCTCGTCTTCTCTTTCATTGCTGCCGCGGCGGGCGCGAACCACCAATGCACAACATCCGAGCAGAACGATCGCGAAGAGCGCGTAGTACCACCATGCCATGCACTGATCTCAAATGACGCTCGCCAATACGAGCGGAAAGGTCATCGTTCAGGCCGGTAAGGACGCGCCGACCTCGGCGCATAATAGGGGTTGACCAGACAGGTCGCCGGCATGCCCACAGCGCTGGCCTGGCACTGATCCAGCGACGTGAAGATGCAGTCCATGCGTTCGCCGACCAACTCACCGTAAACATGCATGCAGACGGGATAGCGCGGATCATACATTTGCGCGGATGCCGGCCTCGTCATCCAAAGCACGCCTAGCGCAAGCAGCAGCGCTCCAAGCAACCTCACGTCACGTCTCCTGCTGTCGTCAAATACATTGCCTTGCCGACAAACTGTCCTGCGACATTTGCCTGAAGGCTGGAGCGGGCGAAGGGAATCGAACCCTCGTATGCAGCTTGGGAAGCTGCCGTTCTACCATTGAACTACGCCCGCGATCTCAATTGCTTGAGGTCGCCCCTGCCCGGTGCGACCGGCCGGACCATAGCCCGGGCGGAGGCAGCGGATCAAGCGCGCATTGGAGCGGATCGCCGCACCGCGCCCGCTAGTGGCCCATCCTCACGAGCACGGCATTGATGACAAAAGGCGCGGCGGCGGATGCGTCGCAACTGCCGCTTCGCGCATAGATGCAGGCATCGGCGATGCCGACGCGGGCACAGCTTTGCCTTGAAAAATCCGCCGGCAGATCACCGGCGGCCGCGGGCCGCGCGAGGATGCGGTTGAAGGCCGGCCTGGTCGCCTGCAACAGCGGCGGCAGGATCAGCTCGGCGAGCGGATCGGCGGGCTCGAGCGCATAAAGCGGCGTCGCCCCAACCAATCGTTCCCGCCCCGGCAACAGCTGGAAACGGACATTGTAAAGTGCGAGGCCGCACAGCTGCGGATCGCTGCGCAGTTCGGCGGCGAGCCGCGCCGCGCCGACACCGCGCGTCCAGTAGTCGCGCATCCCCTCGCTGGCACCGGCGAGCGTCACCGAGAGCAAGGCCCAGCCGCCGGTGACGATCGGCAATGCCCAGCGGCGCCACCCGGGTCTTGCGCGCAGCCATTGCACCCAATCGGCCGATCCCAGCGCCGCGACGATGATGAAGAGCGCCACCGACAGGAAGACGAAGCGGTATTCCTTGTGCGCGATCAGGCTGTGGAAGACGAGGTTGACCAACGCCACGGCCAGCAACAGCGGCGCGTGGCGCGAGCCGCGCCAGATCGCAGCGAGCGGCAACACGATCGCCGCCGACCACACGATCAGGAAGTTGACGAGATAGGCCGAAGCCGGCGTCACGCCGAACTCGGTCGCGCGATCGTGCAGCAGGTTTTCCCTGATGTTGCCGATCAGCCAGGCGAACGGCACGGCGCCATGCGCAAGGTCGATCGCGGCGGAGAGCATCAACGCGGCAAGACCGCCCGCGATCAAGGGAATCAGGTTTCGCCAACGCATCCAGCAGGCGCCGAGCGCAAGCACGGCGATGGCCGGCGCGTACTGAAAGCGGCAGACAAAGGCGAAAGCGAGCAACGCGCCGCCGATCGCGAGATGCCGCTGCGACGGACGACCGGTCACCAGCAGCGCCGCCGGCACGATCAGCGCCGTCGCCAACGGCTCGCCCAATGTGTGCGGCGCGAGCAGGATCAACTCGAACCAGACCGCAGCCGCGAATGCCGCGACGATGGCATGGGTTCGCGAGATCCGGGCACCGAAGTACCAGGCGCTGACCACGATCGACAGCGACGCTGTTGCGGCGGCCAGGCGTGGCACCAGGAAAGCGCCCTCGCCGCCCGGCGCAATCAAGCCACCCACCGCGACCGGCCCAGCCAGCAATGTCGGCAGCAACCAGCCGCGAATGCCTTCGCGCCACTCCCACGTCAAAATGCCGTCATGGCCGAGCATTCGCCACGCTGGCTCGAGATATTGAAAGATCTCGTCCGGATACATCACGTTGGGCCAGAGCGCGGCCGCAAGGCGCAGGACCAAGGCCAGCAACAGCAATGCGAACAGCGGATGACGACGCCCGGCCGATGTCCCGGCCACAGCTTTGCCGCCGCGCGCGATATCCGCGCCGGTGCTGGTCATCGTTCCGCCGATCGTACCATGGAGCAGCATGCTGACGACCAGATAGCGGGCAAAGCCTTTAAGATGCGTGACTGGTAATTGGCGGGGTCACACAGAACGGGTCGCGACATGGTTAGCTAAACGTCAAGATTCAAGATGCGCACACCGGCGACGATGTTAAGATCGCGCGCATGGGGGCTAGTGGCGTCATGGCGGGGCGTGGGTACACTATTTTCGACACGGCGATCGGCCGATGCGGTATCGCGTGGGGTGAACTCGGCGTAGCCGGCGTGCAGCTTCCCGAGCTGCGCGAGATCGAGACCCGCAAGCGGCTATTCAAGCTTTATCCAGATGCACGCGAGATGCGCCCTCCCGAGGAGGTCGCTGTCGCGATCGAGGGCATCGCTGCGACCGTGCGCGGCGGCATTGGGGACCTTGCCGGTATTGCGCTCGACATGAGCGGCATCCCGGCGTTCAACGCACGCGTCTACCAGTTTGTCCGCACCATTCCCCGCGGCGAAACCCGGACCTATGACGAGGTGGCGAGCGCCTTGCGCGCGTCCGGCGCGGTCTATTCGGTGGCACAGGCGCTCGGCCGCAATCCCTTCATGGTCATGGTGCCCTGCCACCGCGTGCTCGAGGCGGGCAATTATGCCGACCGGATCTCGCCGAACGGCGGCAGCATCTCGAAGCGGCGGCTGCTGTCGATCGAGGGCGCCCAGCCGACCACCAGCAAGACCCTTTTTGATGTGCTGCTGCCCGTTGCACGGTCCCGGCCGCAAGCTTAAATCCCGGGTATGGTCCGAACCACGCTGCTGCAGCGCGATCGCATCACGGTGAACGAGTTCCGCTGCACGGCGGAACCCGGCGACAAGCCGTTCGCCGAGCAGTTCGCCTCCCACTCGGTGTCCTATGTGCGCAGCGGCAGCTTCGGCTGCCATTGCCGCGGCCGCTTCCATGAGCTGGTGGCAGGCTCGATCCTGGTCGGCCATCCCGGCGATGAATACACCTGCACGCACGACCACGTGGTCGGTGACGAATGCCTGTCGTTCTTCCTGGACCCGGAGCTGGTCGAGACCATCGGCGACCGCGCGGCGGTCTGGCAGGTCGGGTCGGTGCCGCCGCTGCCGGAACTGATGGTGATCGGCGAACTCGCGCAAACGGCCGCAGCTGGCAACAGCGACGTCGGTCTCGACGAGATCGGTCACCTCCTCACCAGCCGCCTTGTCGAGCTGGTGTCCGACCGCGAGACGAAGCCCCTCACCGCAGGCTTGCGCGATCGCCGCCGTGCCGTCGAGGCCGCGCTGTGGATCGACGCCAATTCACATCATCAGATCGACCTCGACGATACCGCGGAACAGGCCGGCTTGAGCACCTTCCATTTCCTGCGGCTGTTTTCCGCCGTGCTCGGCGTCACCCCGCATCAATATCTCGTGCGCTCGCGGCTGCGTCATGCGGCGCGGCGGCTCGCCGACGACGACAGCCCGATCACCGACATCGCCTATGATGTCGGCTTCGGCGACCTGTCCAATTTCGTGCGCAGCTTCCACCGCGCCGCCGGCGCCTCGCCGCTGAAGTTCCGCCAGGCCTCGCGCGGCGACCGCAAGATTTTCCAAGAACGTCTCGCGCTGCAATAGCTAGGCTGCTCCAGTCCGCGCGTCTTTCGACGCGCATAGCGACTGGAGATTTCCTGATGTACGATCATATCGGATTGCGCGTTGCCGACCTCGACGCCAGCGTGCGCTTCTACACCGCGGTGCTGGCGCCGCTCGGCTTTGTGCTCTGCTCGCGCGACGACAGTGGCGCCGGCTTCGGCCCGAAGGGCGAGCCCGCGCTCTGGCTGCATTTGCACAAGGGCAAACCCCAAGGCAGCGCGCACGTTGCGTTCCGCGCGCCGAGCCATGACGCGATCAAGACATTCCATACCGAAGGCCTGAAAGCCGGCGGCAAGGACAACGGCGCGGCGGGCCATCGCAAGGATTATAGCCCGACCTATTACGCGGCGTTCCTGCTCGACCCCGACGGCAACAATGTCGAGGCGGTGGCCACCTGACAAAAAGCCGCGCATTCCAACGTCATCCTGAGGAGCCGCGCAACGCGCGGCGTCTCGAAGGATGGCCCCGAGCGAGATCCGGTCATCCTTCGAGGCTCGCTCAGGAACGCGATGCCGGGGCATCGCGCAGCTCGCACCTCCAGCGACAAAGGCGAAGCCTTTGCGCGGGGATGACAACCACCCGAAAGGCTACAATCATGGCTTCCATTCACAAGAATATCCAGATCGACGCGCCGGCTGATCATGTCTGGGACGCGTTGCGCGATTTCGGCGCGCTGCATACGCGGCTGGTGCCGGGCTTCGTGACCGACACGCAACTCGACGGCGACGTCCGCACCGTCACTTTCGCCAACGGCACCGTGGCGCGCGAGACGCTGGTCGATTGCGACGACAACCGAGAGCGGCTGGTCTATGCGATCAGCAGCGAACGGTTGAAGCAGCATTCCGCCTCGGTGCAGGTGTTCGCCGAGGGCGACACGCGCTGCCGCGTGGTGTGGATCGCCGACGTGCTGCCGCACGAGGTCGCGCCCTACATGCATGCGCAGATGGATCTCGGCGCGGCGGCGATGCAAGCGGCGATGGCCAAATCCTTCAAGGAGAAGAACGCGGCGTGATCCGCTAGGTCACGCGACTGGCCGCGCATTCAAACCACGACCGTCACCCCCGCGCAAAGGCTTCGCCTTTGTCGCTGGAGGAGGCCGCGAAGCGGCCGTCTCGAAGGGCGACAGCCCTGCTGTTTCCAGGAGCGAATGCCGAAGCACCGGGGCCGTCGATCCTTCGAGACGCCGCTTCGCGGCTCCTCAGGATGACGGATTGAGAGAGCCTACGACAGCGCCGGCTGCGCCTCGGCGACCGGCGCTGATTTGCCCCAGCGCGTCAGGATCACGCTGAGGCAGGACAGCACGCCGAGCACCCCCATCGAGGCTGCGGCGAGTGCGAAGAAGTTCTGCGCGCTCGCCCCATGCGTCGACAGCCACCAGCCGCCGGCGCCGATGAAGATCAGCCGCGCGGTCTGCGCCAGCACCGGACCCAGCACCTTCGCCGCGCCCTGCGAGGAGAAATACATCGACATCGCAAGGCCGATGAAGGCGTACATCGGCGCGGCGGTCGAAAGATATTGATGGCTGGTCGCCCGCACGTGCGGATCGTTGGTGAACAGATTGACCCAGAGGTCGGGGAAGACGGCGATGAAGCTGCCGACCACGCCGACCGCAAGGAACGACACCGTGCCCGCGGTCCAGGCGATGCGCCGGGCCCGCGCGACGCGCTCGGCGCCGACCGCCATGCCGATCATCGGCACCGAGGCGATGCCGACCGCGAAAGCGACCGAGGTCAGCATGAATTCGAGCCGCGCGCCGATGCCGTAGCCGGCGAGCACCGCGGTACCGAACTGCGCCAGCATGTGGGTGAAGATCGAGATCGTCAGAACCGATTGCAGCGGCGAGAAGCAGGACACGGCACCGACCTTGAGGATGTCGATGAACATCGCCCATTGCACGCGCAGCCCCTTGAGCTTCGGCTTCACGCGCGCGCGGCCCGAGAACAGATACCAGCCCATCACGCTGATGCTGATCGAATAGGCGATCAGCGACCCCGCGGCGACGCCGCGCATGCCGAATTGCGGCACCGGACCGAGACCGAGCCCGAGCGTGCCGCCCAGAATGATCTGCCACACCGCCGAGGACAGGATCATGGTCGACGGCAGCTTCATGTTGCCGGTGCCGCGCAGGATGCCGGCCATGGTGTTCATCAGCCAGGGCAGGATCGCGCCGCCGAAGAACACCTGCGAATAGGCGATCGCCTGCGCCAGCACATTGCCGCGGCCGCCGAGCAATTCGAGCAGGCGCGGACCGAAGATCAGCATGCCCAGCATGAACGTCAAACCAAAGGTCAGGCCGATCAGCAGCGCATGCATCGCCAGCGTCGAGGCGCGCTCGATCTCGCCGGCACCGAGCGCACGCGCGATCGCGGATGCGACGCCGCCGCCCATCGCGCCGCCGGACATCGTCATGGTGAGGATCACGCAGGGAAACACCAGCGCCATCGCCGCAAGCGACTCGACGCCGAGCCGGCCGATATACGAAGTCTCCGCGATGACGACGCAGGTGCCGGCGGAGAGCGCGATCACATTCGGCCACGCCAGCCAGAGCAACGTGCGCAGGATCGGCCCGTCGAGCAGCGCATTGCGCGCCGGCTTGGTCACCGGCGGCGGCAGCGGCCGCTCTTGTTCGTCGACAGGTATTTCGGCGAGGCCGAGATCGGACATTTCTACTCCCTGGCGCATGACCCGCCAAAGTGTGAGCGGTTTGGCGAAAAGGTCATGCGCCAAAATTTATGATTCAGAGCGCGATCAGACGCAAAACCGGTACCCACTTTTACTGATCGCGCTCTGCGCGATCTGGGGAGCCGCGCCATGGTGTTTCCCTACCATGGCGGCGACGGAATCCACGTGCGCGGGACGCAAGGGGGGCCTGCGCGATTGCAGGTGAACCCGGATGAACCTTGGCGCTAGCCGATCGACCAAACGAACGGTGCGCCGGCGGCGTGGTTCGGCTTCAGATGCACCGGAATATGCCGTCCGCAGCCGGCGGCCAGCCCCTCGAACAAGCCCGTCAGCACGCTGGCGCAGGCCGGATGATAGTCGGCGACATCGGCCATCAGCTTCCAGCCGTGCTGGCGGATCTCGAACTGGCCCTCGGATTCGGTGATGTCAGCGATATCGTCCTGCGACTCGAAGAGAGTGCGCAGGAATGCGGCAAATTCCGTGGCACGGCCACGGCTCCCGCCAAGTGCCTGCGCGACCTCGTCGTAATATTGCATGCCAATGAGCTTGCCGGTGAGATGCAGCAGATAGCTCGCATCCTCCGGGCCGAACACCTGCACGATGACCGGCGCTGCGGTCTTCACATATTCCATCGCGTAGTTGCGATAGGCCTTTTCCAGCCGCGGCTTCGGCCAGCTGTCGACCGGCAGCGCCGGCGCGGTTCTGGAATCGAACAGCGGCGCCTCGAGATGGCGCGCGAACACCAGGCGCTGATCGAGCTCGAGCGGATGGTCGTACTCGCAGTAATAGCCTTCGAGGCCGTCCTGGCCGTCGACACTCTGCTTGGTGCAGACGAAGCCGAGCCGCAAATCCCCGAGCGCGACGCCGTTGTTGGCGTGCCAGCCGCGCAGCATCGCGCGCGAGACCTCGCCGGGCACGCCGCAGATCGCCGTGCCCTTCCAGATCCAGCGCGGCGGCGGATAGCGGATCCAGGCCTTGCGGTCGGTCTCGTACATGTATTCGACATGCACGCCGCCGATCCAGTTGGAGAGATAATGATACTGCGCGGCCGCGACCGCCGGCGGCAGGCCGTCGAGGCCGAGCTTCTTCAAGCCGGGGAGAAAGCGTTCCTGCTGCTGGCGGCGAAATACGCGGAAGACGAATTCCGCGGCATCAGCGGTGCCGCGCCGCGTGACGACGGTGAGGATCAGCCCGGTGAAGAAGGCATGATAGAGATCGGCGACGCTGCGCCATCTGCGCCACTGAGCCTCGCGCGCGTCCTGCTCTCCGGTCATGTCCGCTCCCGCTGTTCTTGTTGGCGAGATGAAGCCTCGCGCGCGCAATCGTAGCCCGGATGCAGCGAAGCGCAATCCGGGGCAGCTCAATGCGCGTATGCAGCGTCCCGGATTTCGCTACGCTTCATCCGGGCTACGGAATTAAGCGCGCGCTCGAAACGACGACGCAACCAAACCCAAGCGCAGTGTCATCGCCCGACTTGATCGGGCGATCCAGTATTCCAGAGACAGTCGTTGTCGATGGAGGGGCCGCGGCGTACTGGATTCCCCGCTTTCGCGGGGAATGATGGCGGAGGAATTCCGCTACACGCGAAAATGCTTGGAGAGCTTCAGGCCTTGCGCCTGATAGTTCGAGCCGATGCGCTGGCCGTACAGCGCGTCGGGGCGCTCGAGCATCCGTTCATAGACGAGGCGGCCGACGATCTGGCCATGCTCGAGAATGAACGGCACCTCGCGCGAGCGCACCTCCAGCACGGCGCGCGCGCCCTTGCCGCCGGCGCCGGCATAGCCGAAACCGGGATCGAAGAAGCCGGCATAGTGGACGCGGAATTCGCCGACCAGCGGATCGAACGGCACCATCTCCGCGGCGTAGTCCGGCGGCACCTGCACCGCCTCTTTCGACGCCAGGATGTAGAACTCGCCGGGATCGAGAATGAGGCTGCCGTCGGGCCGCGCCTTGATCGGCTCCCAGAAATCGTCGACCGCATAGCCGCCGCGGCGATCGACATCGACCACGCCGGTGTGACGCTTGGCGCGATAGCCGACGAAGCCACCCGAGCTCTCGCCGGAGAGATCGACGGAAAGCGCAACGCCATCGGAGAGATCGGCATCGTCGATATCGACCAGCCGCTCGGCGGCATGCAGCGCATCGAGCTCGTCGGCGGTCAACGTCGCCTCGCCGATCCGGAAGCGGACCTGGCTGAGCCGCGACCCCTCGCGCAGCAGCACGGGAAACGTCTTCGGGCTGATCTCGGCGTAGAGCGGGCCGTGATAGCCGGCGCCGATCATGTCGAAGCGGCGGGTGCCGTCGGCGATCACACGGGTGAAGACGTCGAGCCGTCCGGTCGAGCTCTTCGGGTTGGCCGCGGCCACGATCTCCGGCGGCAGCGCCAGGCTCTCCAGCAGCGGCACGATGTAGACGCAGTTGGTCTCCAGCACCGCGCCGTCGGACAGATCGATCTCGTGCAGCTTCAGCTCGTCGATCCGCTCGGCGACGGTGGCATCGGGCCCCGGCAGGAAGCTGGCACGGACCCGGTAGGCGATGTCGCCAAGGCGCAAATCGAGGCTGGCCGGCTGGATCTGGCTCTCGACGAAGTCATAGGCGGGCAGAATGAGGCCGGCCTCCGCCATCTCCGCGATCATGCGGTCGGGCAGGATTCCGTTGGATTCATCTTCCAGCGTGAACGACACGATGCGGTCCCTCGGCGATCCCTCGAGATGGCCCAAAAATCATACTCCAGGCGGCCATCAAGCCCCAAAATATGGGCTTTTACGGGTTATCCGATGACCGTCTTGACGGAAAGGGCGCGAGGGAATATCAGCTGCACTTATCCCGTGGTGATTTGAGCCGGCCGGCTTGCAGCCACGTTAAATAAGTCGCTAAACAGGCCGGGGACAGTGTGATCCCGGCTTGTGGAGGTTGCTCCAGGCCGGTTTTTTTGTGGCCAGTTTCCAGGGGAAATGGCCACCTCGGAGGTCACATGTCTGAATCTGAAACCACGGCCCGCTTTCGTCCCGAAACCCGCCTCGTCCACGGCGGCACGCTGCGCTCGCAATTCGGAGAGACGTCGGAAGGGCTGTTTCTCACCCAGGGCTACGTCTACGACACCGCCGAGCAATGCGAGGCGCGCTTCAAGGGCCAGGACCCCGGCTTCATCTATTCGCGCTATTCCAACCCGACCATTGCGATGTTCGAGCGCCGCATGATCGAGCTCGAGGGCGCGGAAGCCGCGCGCTCGACCGCGACCGGCATGGCCGCGGTGACCACCGCGATCCTCGCGCCGCTGAAGGCCGGCGATCATGTGGTGGCCTCGAAGGCCCTGTTCGGCTCCTGCCTCTACGTGGTGCAGGACCTGTTGCCGCGCTACGGCATCGAGACGACGCTGGTCGACGGCCTCGATCTCGACCAGTGGCAGCGCGCATTGCGGCCCAACACCAAGACCTTCTTCCTGGAGAGCCCGACCAATCCGACGCTCGACGTGCTCGATATCGGCGCGATCGCAGAGATCGCGCATAGCGGCGGCGCCCGGCTGATCGTCGACAATGTGTTCGCGACGCCGATCTGGCAGAGCCCGCTGTCGCTCGGCGCCGACGTCGTGGTCTATTCCGCGACCAAGCATATCGACGGCCAGGGCCGCTGCCTCGGCGGCGTCATCCTGTCGTCGGAAGCCTTCATCGCCGAGCACATCCACAATTTCATGCGCCAGACCGGGCCGTCGCTGTCGCCGTTCAACGCCTGGGTGCTGCTGAAGGGGCTGGAGACGCTCGGCGTCCGCGTCCGCGCCCAGACCGAGAACGCGGCGAAGATCGCCGAGGCGCTGGCGAAACATCCGAAGGTCACGCGGCTGGTCTATCCGGGCCGCCCCGATCATCCGCAGGCCGAGACGGTGAAGAAGCAGATGGGCGCCGGCTCGACGCTGGTCGGCTTCGAGGTGAAGGACGGCAAGGCCGGCGCCTTCCGCTGCCTCAACGCGCTGAAGATCTCGCGCATCTCCAACAATCTCGGCGATGCCAAGAGCCTGGTCACGCATCCCGCGACCACGACGCATCAGCGGCTGGCGCCGGAGGCCCGCGCCGAGCTCGGCATCAGCGAAGGTTTTATTCGCTTCTCGGCCGGGCTCGAGCATCCCGACGACCTGATCGAGGATTTTGAGCGGGCGCTGGAGCAGGTTTGAGGCAAAGGTAGAAGCCCCGAGCGGGCTGCGCCCCTCCCGCAAGCCGTCGTCCCTGCTTTCGCAAGGACGGCACCAGTATTGTGGTCGTCGGCCCACGCGGCATATTCCGCTGTCGTCCCTGCGAAAGCAGGGACCCATAACCACAGGGTCGAGTTGTTAGAGCAGGCTGTGGCCACAGCCTGCACAAGCAGTGCTAAGCGGTGGGTATGGGTCCCTGCTTTCGCAGGGACGACACTGATTTTGTGGTGACTGGTTCGCGCTGCCTTCCTCGCAAGCGGGAGAGGCGAAGCGAGCATGCCCCCTACGTCGCCGCCGTCGTGACGCCGCCGTCGACCACGATGGTCTGGCCGGTCATGAAGGTCGAGGCGTCGGAAGCGAGATAGGCCACCGCGCCTGCGATCTCGTCGGGCTCGCCGATGCGGCGGAGCGGTGTCGATGCGGTGCGGCGCTTCAGATTGTCCGGATCCTCCCACAGCGCGCGGGCGAAGTCGGTCTTCACCAGGCCCGGCGCCACGCAATTGACGCGCACGCCCTTCGGGCCCCATTCGCCGGCGAGGCTGCGGCACAGCGCGAAGTCGGCCGCCTTGGAGATGCCGTAGGCGCCGATCACCGTCGAGCCGCGCAGGCCGCCGATCGAGGAGATGATCACGACCGAGCCTTTGCCGCGCTCGGCCATCTGCGGGATGGTCTGCGAGCAGAGCCAGATGTTGCTCTTGACGTTGGCGCCCATGATCTTGTCGAACGCCTCGTCCGTGATGTCGAGCAGCGGGCCGTAATACGGGTTCACCGCTGCGTTGCAGACCAGGATGTCGATCTTGCCGTAGTGCTTGATCGTGCCCGAGACCAGCGCCTCGACCTCGTTGCGGCGTGAGATGTTGCAGGGGATGACGAGCGCGTCGCCGCCCGCCTTCTTGATGCCGTCGGCGACTTCTTCGCAAGCATCCGCCTTGCGCGAGGAGATCACAACCTTGGCGCCGAGTTTGGCCAGAAGCTCGGCCGAGGAGCGGCCGATGCCGCGGCTCGAGCCGGTGATGACCGCGACCTGGCCGGTGAGATCGAACGGGGTGTTTTTCATTGTTGTTGTTTCCCTGAGTTCTACGAAGACTCGTCATGCGCGGGCTTGACCCGCGCATCCATCTTTTGAAAAGCGACGGGTTGCCGGGTCAAGCCCGGCAACGACATCTCAGGCCAGCAGCCCGCCGCCTTCGCTGACGCGACGGAGGTGGTAGTCGGTGTCGCCGAGGGTGTTCTCGATCATGGTCAGCCGCTTGAAGTAGTGGCCGATCTTGGCTTCCATGGTCATGCCGATGCCGCCGTGAAGCTGGATCGACTGCTGGCCGACGAACTTCAGGGATTTGCCGACCTGCACCTTGGCAGCCGCGACCGCCGACGAACGCTCCTTGGCATCGCTGAAATCCGACGCCATGGTCGCGAACATCGACATGCTGCGGGCCTGCTCCAGCGCCACGAACATGTCGGCGGCACGGTGCTGCAGGCTCTGGAACGAGCCGATCGCCACGCCGAACTGCTTGCGGGTCTTGATGTACTCGACGGTCTCCTTCAGCGACTCGTCCATCGCGCCGACGGCTTCCGCGCACAGCGCAATGCGGGCTTCGTCGGCAACGCGTTCGATCAAAGGCAGGCCGTTCTCGGGATCGCCGATCGCAGCGTCAGCACCGACCTCGACATTGGTGAAGGTGATGTCGGCCGCGTGCAGGCCGTCCTGGGTCGGATAGCCCTTCCTGGTGACGCCCTTGGCATCCGCCGGAACCAGGAACACGCCGATGCCGGTCTTGTCGCGCTGGCCGCCCTTGGTGCGCGCGGTCACGATCAGCGTGTCGGCGTTCTCGCCGTTGAGCACAACGAACTTCTCGCCGTCGATCACCCAGCCGGCGCCCTTCTTCTTGGCCGTGGTCACGACGTCGAACAGATCGTAGCGCGAGTTCTTCTCGAGCTGGGCAAAGCCGAAGGTCTTGCTGCCGTCGATGATGCCGGGAATGTACTTGGCCTTCTGCTCGGCCGAGCCGCCATGGCGCAGGAAACCGCCGGCGACCACGACGGTGGCGAGATAAGGCTCGACCACCAGCGCCTTGCCGAGCGCTTCCATCACGATCATGGTCTCGACCGCGCCGGCGCCGAAGCCGCCGTCGGTCTCCGCGAAGGGCAGACCAAGCAGGCCCTGCTCGGCGAGCTTGCCCCAGAGCGCTTTGCTCCAGCCGCCCTTCTCCTTCATGTACTTCTTGCGCGCATCGAAGTCGTAGGCATCCGCCAGCAACCCGTCGACGCTTTCCTTGAGAAGCCGCTGCTCCTCGGACAGATCAAAATCCATTTTATCATCTCTCCAAAATCACGCGGGCGCCTGCCCTGATCTCCACCCGTCATCCCCGCGAATGCGGGGATCCAGTACGCCGCGGCCCTCATTGGGAATCACGACCGCCTCGGCGTACTGGGTCCCCCGCCTGCGCGGGGGACGACACCGAACTTGTGGCCTACAGTCCCAGCACGGCCTTGCTGATGATGTTGCGCTGGATCTCGTTGGAGCCGCCGTAGATCGAAACCTTGCGGTTGTTGAAGTAGCTCGGCGCGATCTGCGCGGTCCAATCCATGCTCTCGTTGGAACCGGCATCGCCGTGCTCGTCGTATGGCGCGGCGAACGGGCCGATGATCTCCATCAGCAGCTCGGTGGTGGTCTGCTGGATCTCCGAGCCCTTGATCTTGAGCACCGAGGACGCCGGATTGGGCTTGCCCTTGCCGTGCTTGCCCTCGTCGGCGACGACGCGGAGCTGGGTCAGCTCGAGCGCCTTCAGCTCGATCTCGCAGGCCGTGAGCTTCTCGCGGAACGCCGGATCCTCGATCACCGGACGGCCGCCGGCCTCGACCTTGGAGGCCAGCGCGCGGATGCGGCGCAGCCGCTCCTTCGAAACGCCGACCCGGGCGATGCCGGTGCGTTCATTGCCGAGCAGGAATTTGGCGTAATCCCAGCCCTTGTTCTCCTCGCCGATCAGGTTCTCGTAGGGCACCTCGACGTCGTCGAAGAACACCTCGTTGACCTCGTGGCCGCCGTCGATGGTCTGGATCGGGCGCACGGTGACGCCCTTCGACTTCATGCTGAACACGATGAAGGAGATGCCCATCTGCTTCTTCGCGGCCGGATCGGTGCGGCAGAGGCAGAAGATCATGTCGGCGTGCTGGGCGAGCGTGGTCCAGGTCTTCTGGCCGTTGATGATCCACTTGTCGCCACGACGCTCGGCCTTGGTCTTCAGCGACGCGAGGTCCGAACCCGAGCCCGGCTCCGAGAAGCCCTGGCACCACCAGTCGTCGACATTGGCGATCCGCGGCAGATATTCCTTCTTCTGCTTCTCGTTGCCGAAGGTGTAGATGACCGGACCGACCATGCTGACGCCGAAGGCGAGCGGCTGCGGCGCGGGATAGGACTGCAGTTCCTCGTTGAAGATGTAGTGCTGCACGGTGCTCCAGCCGGTGCCGCCATATTCCTTCGGCCAGTGGGTGACGCCCCAGCCCTTCTTGTTGAGGATGCGCCACCAGGTGACCATCTCGTCCTTCGACAGATGACGGCCTTCCTGCAGCTTGCGCCGGGTCTCCGGCGGCACGTTGTTCTTGAAGAACTCCCGCACCTCCTCGCGAAACGCTATCTCTTCCTTGGTGAAAGCGAGATCCATCGGATCCTCCTTTTGAAATTCAACTTCCTCGTCACTCTCTACTGTCGTCCCTGCGAAAGCAGGGACCCATAACCACCGGCCATCGCAACTGACAAAGCCGGCTGCCACTCTGCCTCTTACGAGGGCCGCGGCGTATGGGTCCCGGCTCGCGCTTCGCTTGGCCGGGACGACATCGTTACTGCACCACCTCGAACAGGCCGGCCGCGCCCATGCCGCCACCGACGCACATGGTGACGACGGCGTATTTGGCCTTGCGGCGGCGGCCCTCGATCAGCGCGTGGCCGGTGAGCCGCGCACCCGACATGCCGTAGGGATGGCCGACCGAGATCGCGCCGCCATTGACGTTGATCTTCTCCGGATCGATGCCGAGCTTGTCGCGGCAATAGAGCACCTGCACCGCGAACGCCTCGTTGAGCTCCCACAGATCGATGTCGTCGACCTTGAGGCCATGGCGCTTCAGGAGACGCGGCACCGCGAACACCGGGCCGATGCCCATCTCGTCCGGCTCGCAGCCGGCGGAGACGAAGCCGCGGAAGATGCCGAGCGGCTTCAGCCCGCGCCTGGCGGCCTCCTTGTCGCTCATGATCACGGAGGCGCTGGCGCCGTCCGAGAGCTGGCTGGCATTGCCGGCGGTGATGGTGAAACCCTCACCGCGCACCGGCTTGAGGCTGGCGAGCCCTTCGGCGGTGGTCTCCGGCCGCGGACCTTCGTCTTGCGACAGCGTCACCTCCTTCATCGTGACGGCACCGGTCGCCTTGTCGGTGACGGCCATCATGGTGGTGATCGGCGCGAGCTCTTCCTTGAACTTGCCGCCCTGCTGCGCAGCCGCGGTGCGGCGCTGGCTTTCCAGCCCATACTCGTCCTGCTTCTCGCGCGAGATGTTGTAGCGCTTGGCAACGATCTCGGCGGTGTCGATCATCGGCATGTAGACCTCGCCCTTGATCTTGAGCAGCGCCGGATCCTGGGCGTGGAACGAGTTCATCTTGTCGTTCTGCACCAGCGAGATCGACTCGCCGCCACCGCCGACCGCGATCTCGACGCCGTCGAAGATCACTGAGCGCGCGGCAAGCGCGATCGCCTGCAGGCCGGAGGCGCACTGACGGTCGATCGTGGTGCCGGCAACGCTCACCGGCAGCCCGGCGCGGAGCAGCGCCTTGCGCGCGATGTTGCCGCCGGTCGCGCCCTGCTGCATCGCCGCGCCCATCACCACGTCCTCGATCTCCTTCGGATCGACCTTGGCGCGCGCCACCGCTTCGCCGATCGCGTGCCCGAGCAAGGTCGCGCCCTCGGTGACGTTGAGCGCGCCGCGATAGGCCTTGCCGATCGGCGTGCGGGCGGTGGAGACGATAATGGCGTCGGTCATGAGCGGGATCCTGATGCAGTCTGCTGTTGCGTAGATTGAGATGTCTCGGTTTGAGCAGTCTTGGTTTGAGAAGGCCTGGGCTGCTGCTGGCGCAATTCGTGACGCGACAGCTTTCCAACCGGGGTGCGCGGCAATTCGTCGACGAACTCGAGCGCTGCAGGAAGTTCATGCTTGCCCACCTTGCCGGTGAGGAATGTGCGCAGCTCGTCGATCGAGAACGCCGGCTGCCCGTCGCGCAGCTTGATGAAGGCTTTTGCGGCTTCACCGCGGTAATCGTCGGGAATGCCGATCACGATCACCTCCTGCACGGCGGGATGGGTGTAGATCGCCTGCTCGATCATCTGCGGATAGACGTTGAAGCCGCCGGAGATGATCATGTCCTTCTTGCGGTCGACCAGATAGAAATAGCCGTCGGCATCCACGTAGCCGATGTCGCCGGTAAGGAAGCGGTCGCCGACGAAAGCCTCCGCCGTCTCCGCCGGCCTGTTCCAGTAGCCCTTGGTGACGTTCGGGCCGCGGATGCGGATTTCGCCGACCTCGCCGACCGGCATCACCCTGGTGGAATCCTCCAGCGACACCACGTCCATCTCGATGCCGGGCAGCATCAAACCGATCGAGCCCGGTTTCTCCGGCCCCTCCTTGGGATGGCCAGTGCCGGGCGAGCAGGTCTCGGTCATGCCCCAGCCGCTCTTCAGCTTCGTGCCGACGCGGCGCTCGAAGATGTTGGCGACCTCGACCGGCAGTGGCGCGCCGCCGGAGCCGGCGACCACAAGCGACGACAGATCGCGCTTGTCGAGATCGGGCAGCGAGGCGATCGCGATCCACATCGTCGGCACGCCGGGAAACACCGTCGCGCGCTTGACCTCGATGTCGCGCATTACGGCCTCGACGTCGAAGCGCTGGTGCAGCGAGATCAGATGGCCGCGCCGGATCGCCGACAGCAGCACGACGGTCAGCGCGTAGATGTGAAACAGCGGCAGCACGCAGATCACGCGCTCGATCGCATTGCGTTCGAGCCGCCCGGGCTTGCCCCAGACGTCGTAGATCGACACCGCCGCGGTGAGATTGCCGTGGCTGAGCATGGCACCCTTGGGCAGGCCGGTGGTGCCGCCGGTATATTGCAGCAGCGCGACGTCCTCGACGTCGACCGCCGGCCATTGCGACGGCCTGGTCGCGCCGTCGATGAACTGGCGATGTGTGATGACAGCAGGATTGTCGGGCAGCGCGGTTTGCGGCGTGCCGACCTTGCCCCAATTGTCGTCCTCGCAGACGATCAGACGATCGAGCAGACCCTTGGCGAGGAATTTCAGCGCGGTCGGCAACAGCGCCGACAAATTGCTGGTGACCAACACCCGCGCGCCGGAATCGGACAGCTTGTGCGATAGCGCGATCTCGCCGTCGAGCGGCGACAGATGCACGACGCGGGCGCCGGCCTTCAGCGCACCGAAGAAATTGATCGGATGATCAGGCGAATTGCCGAGGAACAGCGCGACCGACGTGCCCTTGCCGTAGCCGGCCCGCATGAAGGCCGCGGCCGCGGTCTCGACCAGGGCCTCCAGCTCGGCGTAGCTGATCGGCCGGTCGCGGAATTCGAGCACCGGGCGCGCGCCGAACTCGGCGGCGGCGCTCGAGAGCAGGTCCGGCAGCGTGCCGCGCGTGATCTCGTCGCTCCACTGCACGCCCTTGGGATAATATTGTTCGCCGGGATAGGTCATGGATGCCTTCGCAGGGACTTTAAAGATCGTCATTCCGGGATGGCCCGAAGAGCCAGGCCCGGAATCCATCAATCCACTCGTTCGACGGCGCCAAGGGTTCCGGGTTCATCGCTTTGCGATGCCCCGGAACGACACATGGTTGGGCCGTCGCTCGATCACGCCGCCTTCGACGGCGCGGCGAGCGAGGCGAAGGTCTTGCCCTCGTCGGCGAGCTTCTTGAGCAGCGGCGCCGGCTCGAGCGAGGGATCGTTGGTCTCCTTGGCGTAGAAGGCCAGGCGATCGGCGATGTGCTTGAGACCGACGGTGTCCGCCCAGAACATCGGACCGCCGCGATAGATCGGCCAGCCATAGCCATAGAGCCAGACCACGTCGATATCCGACGGACGCGCCGCGATGCCCTCGGCGAGGATCTTCGCGCCTTCGTTGATCATCGGGTACATCATGCGCTCGAGGATCTCGTCGTCGCTGACGACGCGCTTCTTGCGGCCGAGGCGCGCCAGCGTCTCGTCGATCAGCTTCTCGACCTCCGGATCGGGCAGCGCCGCGCGCGAGCCCGCCTCGTACTTGTAGTAGCCCTTGCCGGTCTTCTGGCCGAAGCGGCCGGCCTCGCAGAGCGCGTCGGCGATCTCCGACTTGATACCGCGGTCCTTGCGCGAGCGCCAGCCGATATCGAGGCCGGCAAGATCGCCCATCGCGAACGGGCCCATCGGCATGCCGAACTTCGTCACCACGGCGTCGACCTGCTGCGGCAGGGCGCCTTCGAACAGCAGCTTCTCGGACTGCTTGCCGCGCTGCGCCAGCATGCGATTGCCGACGAAGCCGTCGCAGACGCCGACCACCGCCGGCACCTTGGCGATCTTGCGGGCGATCGAGACGGCGGTGACCAGCGCGTCCGGCGCGGTCTTGTCGGCGCGCACGATCTCGCACAGCTTCATGACGTTGGCCGGCGAGAAGAAGTGCATGCCGAGCACGTCCTGCGGACGCTTGGTCGACTGCGCGATCTCGTCGATGTTGAGATAGGAGGTGTTGGAGGCCAGCACCGCGCCCGGCTTGGCATACTGGTCGAGCTTGCCGAACACTTCCTTCTTGACCGCCATGGTCTCGAACACCGCCTCGATCACGAGGTCGGCGTCGCCGACGTTCTCGATGCCGACGACACCGTTGATCAGCGCCATCCGCTTGGCGGGCGCGTCCGCCGGGATGCCGCCGCGCGCGGCGGTCGCCTCGTAGTTCTTCTGCATGATGCCCATGCCGCGCTTGAGCTGCTCCTCGCCGGTCTCGATCAGGGTGACCGGGATGCCGGCATTGGCGAACGACATCGCGATGCCGCCGCCCATGGTGCCGGCGCCGAGGATGGCGACGCGCGCCACGTTGCGGCCCTTGGTGCCCTCGGGGACACCGGAGATCTTGGCGGCCTCGCGCTCGGCGAAGAACGCGTAGCGCTGTGCCTTGGACTGGTCGCCGTTCATCAGCTTGAGGAAGCCCTCGCGCTCCTTCTTCAGGCCCTCGTCGAACGGCAGGTCGATCGCGGCGCCGACGGCGTCGGCTGCGGCAAACGGCGCCTCGAGGCCGCGCGACTTCTTGGTCAGCGCAGCGACCGCATTGGTGAAGATCGAACGATCGGCCTTGGCCGCGGCGAGCTTAGAGTCGTCATCGCGCAGCTTGCGCAGCGGACGCTTCTCGGCGACCACCTTGCGCGCAAATGCCTCACCGCCCGAGGCCGGACCCTCGACGATCTCCTCGATCAGGCCGGCCTTCAGCGCCGCGTCCGCGCCGATCGGATCGCCGCCGACGATCATCTTGACCGCGAGCTCGGGACCGACCGCGCGCGGCAGGCGCTGGGTGCCGCCGGCGCGCGGCAGCAGGCCGAGCTTCACCTCGGGCAGACCGAGCTTGGCGTCCTTGGTGGCGACACGGTAGTGGCAGGCCAGCGCGACCTCGAGACCGCCGCCGAGCGCGGTGCCGTGGATCGCGGCAACGATCGGCTTCGGCGAACTCTCCATCAGGCTCAGCACTTCGGCGAGCCCGGGCGGCTTCGGCGGCTTGCCGAATTCGGTGATGTCGGCGCCGGCGATGAAGGTGCGGCCGGCGCAGGTCAGCACGATGCCCTGAACCTGCGCGTCATCGATCGCGCTCTTGATGCACTCGAAAATGCCGCCGCGCACCGCGGCGCTCAGCGCATTCACAGGCGGACTGTTAACCGTGACGACGGCAATATTGTCATGACGTTCGAGCTTGACGACTTCACTCACCGGGACTCTCCCTGGATGCTTGTTCTTGGACTTGTGTTGAGTAGCTGCACGACTTGCGTTGAGCCGCTACGATTAGACCAATTTCGCACTGCGAAATTTAATTCCACATCTTGACATGGAGGGTTATTTTGAAGCACGTGCCTTGTCAACGAGCATGACAAGGGCAGGGCAAGGATAGGGATGAAGCGCGCTAGCAAGAAAGCCGCGACCGATCGCAATTTCGTCGTCGCGCTTTCCCGCGGACTGGACGTCCTGCGCGCATTCCAACCCAATGACGGGCTGCTCGGCAATCAGGAGATTGCCGCCCGCACCAAGTTACCGAAGCCAACCATTTCCCGGCTGACCTACACGCTCACCAAGCTGGGATACCTTACACCTGTACCGAAGTTCGAGAAGTACCAGCTCGCGCCGTCGGCGATGGCACTCGGCTACGCCGCGCTCGCCAATCTCGGCGTTCGGCATTTGTCCGAGCCCTATCGAGAAGAAGTGATGCGCGCGACCGGCGGCGCAGTCGCGGTCGGTGGCCGCGACCGCCACAGCATGATCTATTTCGGCCAGAGCCGGAACGGCCTGGCGCTCGGCGTACAACTCGACGTCGGCTCGCGGGTGCCGATCGCAACCACGGCGATGGGACGTGCCTATATTTGGGCATTGCCGCCCGACGAGCGTGCGGCTTTACTGCGCGAGCTGCGCGATCACTACGGCAGCCGCTGGGCCAAGATGCGCGACGGCATCGAGCGCTCCGGCGAGACGGTCGCGAAGCACGGCTTCACGATGTCCGCAGGCGACTGGCAGAACGACGTCGCCGCGGTCGGCGTTGCATTGAGATTGAACGACGGAACCGGTCCTTACGCCTTCAATTGCGGCGCGCCGGCATTCCGCTTCACGGAAGACAGATTGCTCAACGACATTGGACCTCGTCTTGTGGCGATGGTAAGGAACATCGAGCAGGCGCTCGGTGGAATGGCGCCGCAATCCAAAAAAGAAGAACGCAAAAAGACCAGAGTAGGAGGGAAAGTTGCACGTTTGGCCGAGGGGATCAGATAGCCTCCATCACGTCCAGCGAAACGCATCGCAGGGCCGCTCGCACCGCTCGAAGACGGCGGGCGAGACGAGATGACGCAGGCACAACTCGCGCAGGGGAACGATCCCCTGCTCGCGGTTCGCGACGTCAGCGTCGTGTTCGGCGGCATCATCGCACTGAACGGCGTGTCGTTCGACATGCGCCACGGACAGATCCTCGGACTGATCGGGCCGAACGGCGCCGGCAAGACGACGCTGTTCAATTGCCTGTCGCGGCTCTATCAGCCGTCGTCCGGCGACATCCTGATGGAAGGCAAGAGCATCCTGTCGCGCCCGCCGCACCGGATCGCCGAGATCGGCATCGGCCGCACCTTCCAGAACGTCGCGCTGTTTCCCAACCTGTCCGTGATCGACAATGTGCGCGTCGGCGCGCATGCGCGCACCTCAAGCGACATCGTCAGCGACTCGCTGCGCCTCGCCTGGGTCCGCCGCGGCGAGACCGACATGAACAAGAAGGTGCACGACATCCTCGGCTATCTCGATCTCGAGGACGTCGCCCACACCGTGGTCTCGGGACTTCCGTTCGGCACCCAGAAGCGCGTCGAACTGGCGCGCGCCCTGGCCGCAGACCCGAAGATCCTGCTGCTCGACGAGCCGGCCGGCGGCCTCAATCACGAGGAAGTCTATGTGCTCGGCGACCTGATCCGCAAAATCCGCGACGACCGCAAGATCACCGTGCTGCTGGTCGAGCATCACATGGGTCTCGTGATGTCGATCGCCGACCACGTCGTCGCGCTCAATTTCGGCCGCAAGCTTGCCGAAGGCACGCCGGCCCAGGTCCAGGCCGACCCTGATGTCATCAAGGCCTATCTGGGGAGCAAGGACCAATGACCACGATGCTCAACGTCAAGGACCTGCGCGCCTATTACGGCCAGGTTCAGGCCCTGCACGGCCTCTCCTTTTCGCTCAACGAGGGCTCGCTGACCACCCTGCTCGGCGCCAACGGCGCCGGCAAGACCACGACGCTGCGGGCGATCTGCAACATGGTGCGCTCCACGGGTGCGATCGAGTTCGAGGGCAAGCCGATCGGCACGCGCTCGACCGAAAACGTAGTCCGCCTCGGCATCGCTCACGTGCCACAGGGCCGCGGCACCTTCACCAACATGACGGTCGAGGAAAACCTGCAGCTCGGCGCCATCAGCCGCCCCGACAAGAAGGCGATCGGCTCCGACATCGAGCGGATGTACGAGCATTTCCCGGTGCTGAAGCAGCGCTACACCCAGCAGGCCGGCACGCTCTCCGGCGGCGAGCAGCAGATGCTCGCGGTGGCGCGGGCGCTGATGCTGCGGCCGCGCCTGATGCTGCTCGACGAGCCGTCATTCGGCCTCGCGCCGCTGATCGTGCGCGACCTGTTCCGCATCCTCGGCAAGATCAATCGCGAGGAAAAGGTGACCATCCTGGTGGTCGAGCAGAATGCTCAGCTGGCGCTCGAACTCGCCGACCAGGCCTATGTGATCGAAACCGGACGGATCGTGATGTCGGGCAATGCCAAGGACATCGCGAACAACGAAGACGTCCGCAAATCCTATCTCGGCTACTGAGGGAGCTGGCACAATGGAGCTTTTTGCCAACCAGGTCCTGGCCGGCATCGCCACGGGCGCGATCTATGCCTGCATGGCGCTCGCGGTCGTGATGATCTACCAGGCCATCGACCATCTGAATTTCGCCCAGGGCGAAATGGCGATGTTCTCGACCTTCGTGTCCTGGCAGCTGATGCAATGGGGCGTGCCGTATTGGGGCGCCTTCGTGCTCACCGTCGCCTTTTCGTTCGCCGCCGGCATCGTCATCGAGCGGCTGCTGTTCAAGCCGCTGGCCAAGGCGCCGATCCTGACCAACGTCGCCGGCTTCATCGCGCTCTACGCGATCATCAACTCGGTCGCCGGCCTGATCTGGGACTTCACCATCAAGCAGTATCCGACGCCGTTCGGCTCCTCGCCGTTCCTCGGCAGCCAGCTGATCTCGACTCACCAGGCCGGCATGATCGGCATCACCCTGTTGATGCTGCTCCTGCTGTTCTTCTTCTTCCGCTTCACCCGGGTCGGTCTTGCGATGCGGGCGGCAGCCTCGCTGCCGGAATCGGCCCGGCTGGTCGGCATCAACACCTCCTGGATGATCGCGCTGGGCTGGGGCATGGCCGCCTCGATCGGCTCGATCGCCGGCATGATGATCGCACCTGTGGTGTTCCTCGAGCCCAACATGATGCTCGGCGTGCTGATCTACGGATTTGCCGCAGCCGTGCTCGGCGGCCTGTCGAGCCCGTTCGGCGCCGTCATGGGCGGCTTCCTGGTCGGCGTCTTCGAGAACCTCGTCGGCACCTACATCCCCGGCGTCGGCAATGAGCTGAAACTTCCGATCGCGCTTGCGCTGATCATCGTCGTCCTGGTCGTCAAACCGGCAGGCCTGTTCGGCCGCGCCATCGTGAAGCGAGTTTGATCATGAGCGCCGCTGAAGAAGTCGAAGTCGTCACCGAAGGCCAGGCCGTCGAGGCCGTTCCCAAGCGCGCCATGACGCTGGGCTACGGCACCTCGCTCGTCGTGCTCGCCGCGCTGATCCTGATCCCGCTGTTCGTCAAGAACTTCATCATCTTCCAGATGACGATGCTTCTGATCTACGGCATCGCGGTGCTGGCGCTCAACATCCTGACCGGTGGCTCCGGCCAGTTCTCGCTCGGTCAGAGCGCGTTCTACGCCGTCGGCGCCTATACCTCGGCGATCCTGATGGAGCATGCGGGCATGAACTATGCCCTCACGCTGCCGATCGCCGGCATCATCTGCTTCGGCTTCGGCTTCCTGTTCGGCCAGCCGGCGTTGCGGCTTTCCGGCGTCTATCTGGCGCTCGCCACCTTCGCGCTCGCCACCGCGATGCCGCAGCTTCTGAAACTGGGCTATTTCGAGCACTGGACCGGCGGCGTGCAGGGTCTCGTGGTCACCAAGCCGGATGCGCCGTTCGGCCTGCCGATGGGGCAGGACATGTGGCTGTATTACTTCACGCTGGTGGTCACGATCGCGATCTATATCGCTTCGGTGAACCTGCTGCGCTCGCGCTCGGGCCGCGCCTTCATGGCGATCCGCGACAACGAGATCGCGGCCTCCGCGATGGGCGTCGACGTCGCGCTGTACAAGACGCTGGCATTCGGCGTCTCGGCCGGCATCACCGGCGTTGCCGGCGGTCTCGGCGCCATCGCGGTGCAGTTCGTGGCACCCGACGGCTACACCATCCAGCTCGCGATCTCGCTGTTCCTCGGCATGGTGGTCGGCGGCGTCGGCTGGCTGCCCGGCTCGATCGTGGGCTCCGCCTTCATCATCTTCGTGCCCAACATCGCCGAAGGTATTTCGAAGGGCCTTTCGGGCGCGGTGTTCGGCGTGCTGCTGTTCCTCGTCATCTTCCTCGTGCCGCACGGCGCCAGGCAGGTTGCGATCGTTGCCCAGCAACTGGCCGCAAAGTTCAAGAAAAACTGACAGCCTATAGAAGCAAACCAGGAGATATTATGCTTTCTACCGTTCGGATCGCCGCGATTTCCGCGGCGATCGTCGCTGTTGCCGCGACGTCCACGACCGCATTCGCCCAAAAGAAATACGACACCGGCGCAAGCGATACCGAGATCAAGGTCGGCAACATCATCCCCTATTCGGGACCAGCCTCCGCCTACGGCGTGATCGGCAAGACCGAAGAAGCCTACTTCAAGATGATCAACGATCGCGGCGGCATCAACGGCCGCAAGGTCAATTTCGTCAGCTATGACGATGCCTATTCGCCGCCGAAGGCGGTCGAGCAGGTGCGCAAGCTGGTCGAGAGCGACGAGGTGTTGCTCGTCTTCAACCCGCTCGGCACCCCATCCAACACCGCGATCCAGAAATACCTGAATTCCAAGAAGATCCCGCAGCTGTTCGTCGCGACCGGCGCCACCAAGTGGAACGACCCGAAGAACTTCCCGTGGACCATGGGCTGGCAGCCGAGCTACCAGAGCGAAGCGCAGATCTACGCCAAGTGGCTGATGAAGGAGAAGCCCGACGCCAAGATCGCGATCCTCTATCAGAACGACGATTTCGGCAAAGACTACCTCAAGGGCACCAAGGACGGCTTTGGCGCCAAGGCGGCCTCCAGCATCATCATGGAGGAGAGCTATGAGATTTCGGAGCCGTCGATCGACGGCCACATCGTCAAGATCAAGGCCGCCAATCCCGACGTCCTGCTGATCTACACCACGCCGAAGTTCGGCGCGCAGACCATCAAGAAGACCGCCGAACTCGGCTGGAAGCCGCTGCAGATCATCACCAACGTGTCGGCCTCGGTCGGCAGCGTGATGCAGCCGGCGGGCTTCGACAACGCGCAGGGCGTGTTGTCGGCCGCCTACGCCAAGGACGGTGCCGACACACAGTGGAACAACGACCCCGGCATGAAGAAGTGGGCCGAGTTTCTCGACAAGTACATGCCGGGCGCCGACAAGACCGACGGCGGCTATGTGTACGGCTATGGCGCCGCACAGACGCTCGCCAAGGTGCTCGAAATGTGCGGCGACGATCTCACCCGCGCCAACGTCATGAAGCAGGCGGCGAGCCTGAAGGACTTTACGCCCGACACCCTGCTGCCCGGCGTCAAGATCAACACCTCGGCCACCGACTTCGCCCCGATCGCCCAGCTGCAGATGCAGCGCTTCAAGGGTCAGAAGTGGGAACTGTTCGGTGAGATCATTTCCGGCGACGTCCCCTCCCAGTGAGGTGACGTTGCACTGCGGGAATAAAACAACGGCCTCCGCGATATCCGTCGCGGGGGCTTTTTGTTGACGCCCCGCGCCGATGGTATTGAATACTCCAAACAAAGAACCCGAGGTGGGGAAACCATGACTGCCGCACGTCCGTCCCTGACGGCGCTGTTGTCCGCATTCGCTCTGATCCTGACGAGCTGCAATGTCGCGCAGGCTCAGAAGAAATACGACACCGGGGCCAGCGACACCGAGATCAAGATCGGCAACACCATGCCCTACAGCGGTCCCGCGTCGGCCTATGGGGTGATCGGCAAGACCGAGGCGGCCTATTTCAGGATGATCAACGATGCCGGCGGCATCCACGGCCGCAAGATCAAATTCATCTCCTACGACGATGGCTACTCGCCGCCCAAGACGGTGGAGCAGGCGCGCAAGCTGGTCGAGAACGACGAAGTGCTGCTGCTGTTCGGCTCGGTCGGCACCGCAAGCAACGCGGCGATCCGGAAATACATGAACGAGAAGCAGGTGCCGCAGCTGTTCATCGCTTCCGGCGCCTCGAAGTGGAACGACCCGAAAGACTATCCGTGGACCATGGGCTGGCAGCCGTCCTACCAGGACGAGGCGCGGGTCTACGCGAAATACATCATGAAGCACAAGCCCGACGCCAAGGTCGCCGTGCTCTACCAGAACGACGATTTCGGCAAGGACTACCTCAAGGGCTTGAAGGACGCCTTCGGCGACAAGGCATCGATGATCGTCGCCGAGGAGGCCTACGAGACATCCGAGCCCACGATCGACAGTCACATCGTCAAGCTGAAGGCCGCCGGTGCCGACACCTTCGTCAGCATCGCGACGCCGAAATTCGCTGCACAGGCGATCAAGAAGGCCGCCGAGATCGCATGGACGCCGTTGCAGATCGTCGCCAATGTCTCGGCCTCCGTCGGCGGCGTGATGCAACCGGCGGGATTCGAGAATTCGCAGGGTATCCTGTCGGCGTCCTATCTCAAGGACGGCGCCGATCCGCAGTGGGCCAAGGATCCCGGCATGGAGAAATTCCTCGCCTTCCTCAAGAAGAATTATCCGGACGCCAACAAGCTCGACGGCGCCACCGCCTTCGGCTACGCCGCCGCGCAGACCATGGTGAAGGTGCTGGAGATGTGCGGTGACGACCTCACCCGCGCCAATGTCATGAAGCAGGCCGCAAGCCTGAAGGATTATGTCCCCGATACGCTGCTGCCGGGCATCAGCATCAACACGTCAGCCACCGATTTCGCGCCGATCAAGCAACTGCGCCTGATGCGGTTCAAGGGCGAGAAGTGGGAGCTGTTCGGGGACATCATTTCGAGCAATCTGAGCAACTGATCGTCACGCCGGTCTGTTCGATCCGCGCGCTCAACTCAACGGCGCCGCTTTACTCGATCGCAATCTCTGCGGTTGGCGCGGCGCACAAGCCAACACGTTGGCGGATTTTTGAGCAGCGGCCCGCCTTGAGGGTGATCGACTAAAGACGCAGCCCCTGCGGCAATGCCGCAGGGGCTTTTCATTGAGACACCCCAGGTAAGATGATAGTTTTTAAGATCAATAATGAGCCCTCGAAACAGGGGGCCGCGACACATCATCTGCAATCAGGGAGAGAAACGGCATGTCTGGAATACGACAATTGGCGGCATTTGCTGCTGCGCTTGCGCTCCTCGCAGCATCCGGCAGCGCTGCGCTTGCCCAGAAGAAATACGACACCGGCGCCAGCGATACCGAGATCAAGATCGGCAACATCATGCCTTACAGCGGGGCGGCCTCCGCCTATGGCGTGATCGGCAAGACCGAGGAGGCCTATTTCCGCAAGATCAACGCCGAGGGCGGCATCAACGGCCGCAAGATCACCTTCATCAGCTACGACGACGCGTACACGCCGCCGAAGACCGTCGAGCAGGCACGCAAACTCGTCGAGAGCGACGAGGTGCTGCTGATCTTCAATTCGCTCGGCACACCGCCGAACTCGGCGATCCAGAAATACATGAACCAGAAGAAGGTGCCGCAACTGTTCGTCGCCACCGGCGCCACCAAGTGGAACGACCCGAAGGAATTCCCCTGGACGATGGGCTGGCAGCCCAACTACCAGAGCGAGTCCATCATCTATGCAAAGTACATCCTGAAGAACAAGCCGGACGCCAAAATCGCGGTGCTCTACCAGAACGACGACTACGGCAAGGACTATCTGAAGGGATTCAAGGACGGGCTCGGCGCCAAGGCAGCGTCAATGATCGTCGCCGAGGACAGCTACGAGGTGACGGAGCCAACCATCGATTCCCACATCGTGAGGCTGAAGGCCTCCGGCGCCGACGTGTTCTTCAACATCACGACGCCGAAATTCGCGGCGCAGGCGATCAAGAAGAACGCCGAGCTCAACTGGAAGCCGCTGCATTTCCTCAACAACGTCTCCGGATCGATCGGCAGCGTGATCAAGCCGGCAGGCTTCGAGAACGCCCAGGACATCATCTCGTCGCAATATTTCAAGGATCCGACCGACGCGCAGTGGAAGACCGACAAGGCGATGATCGCCTGGAACGAATTCCTCGATAAGTACTATCCGGAAGCGAACCGGGCCGATGCCTCGGTGATGTACGCCTATATCGTCTCGCAGGGACTGGTCCACGTGCTCAAGGCCTGCGGCGACAATCTGACCCGCGAGAACATCATGAAGCAGGCGGCCAGCATTCGCGATTACGAGCCCGGCGGCCTGCTGCCCGGCGTCAAGGTCAACACCTCGGCGACCGATTTCGCACCGCTCTCGCAGCTGCAATTGATCCGCTTCAAGGGCGAGACCTGGGAGCGCTTTGGCGAAGTCTTGAGCGCCGACGTCGGCGGTTAGCCGGGAAACGTCGACCAAAGATATACGGCCCCTGCGGCATTGCCGCAGGGGCTTCTCATTGAGGCGAACCGCCTAAAATGATAATCACTGCAGCCAAACAAAGAGCTCTCCGAGCAAGGGGGCCGAGACACATGCGTCTGACAAACAGGGAGAGAGACATAGATGTCCGCTACCAAAAAACTTGCGGTCCTCGGGGCCGCGCTCGCGCTCGTCGCGACATCCGGCAGCGCTGCGCTTGCCCAGAAGAAATACGACACCGGCGCCAGCGATACTGAGATCAAGATCGGCAACATCATGCCCTACAGCGGCCCGGCGTCCGCCTATGGCGTCATCGGCCGCACCGAGGCCGCCTATTTCAAGAAGGTCAACGACGCTGGTGGCATCAATGGCCGCAAGATCAACTTCATCTCCTACGATGACGCCTACTCGCCGCCGAAGGCCGTCGAACAGGCCCGCAAGCTGGTCGAGAGCGATGAGGTGCTGCTGATCTTCAACTCGCTCGGCACGCCGTCGAACTCGGCGATCCAGAAATACATGAACTCCAAGAAGGTGCCGCAGCTGTTCGTCGCCACCGGCGCCACCAAGTGGAACGACCCGAAGGACTTTCCCTGGACCATGGGCTGGCAGCCCAATTACCAGAGCGAGACCCAGATCTACGCCAAGTACATCCTGAAGAACATGCCGAACGCCAAGATCGCGGTGCTCTACCAGAATGACGATTACGGCAAGGATTACCTGAAGGGCCTGAAGGACGGGCTCGGCCAGAAGGCCGCCAGCATGATCGTCGCCGAAGAAAGCTTCGAGACCTCCCAGCCGACCATCGACAGCAACATCGTCAAGCTGAAGGCGAGCAACGCCGACGTCTTCATCGACATCGCGACGCCGAAATTCGCGGCCCAGGCGATCAAGAAGGTCGCCGAGATCGGCTGGAAGCCGACCCACTTCCTCAACAACGTGTCGGCCTCGGTCGGCAGCGTGATCAAGCCGGCCGGCTTCGAGAACGCGCAGGACATCATCTCCGCCGCCTACCTGAAGGACGCTTCCGACAAGCAATGGGACAATGACCCCGGCATGAAGGAGTTCTACGCCTTCATGGCCAAGGACTTCCCCGAAGGCGACAAGCTCGACGGCGGCACCGTGGTCGGCTTCGGCGTGGCGCAGACGCTGGTCCAGGTGCTGAAGCAGTGCGGCGACAACCTCACCCGCGAGAACATCATGAAGCAGGCCGCAAGCCTGAAGGACTTCCGCACCGAGGTGCTGCTGCCCGGCGTCAAGATCAACACCGCGGCAAACGATTTCGCGCCGATCAGCCAGCTGCAGCTGATGAAGTTCAAGGGCGAGAAATGGGAACTGTTCGGCGACGTCATCAGCGCCGACGTCGGCGGCTGATTTCCCGCCGCCCTCCGACCAGGAATGGCCCCCTGCGATACCGTCGCAGGGGGCTTTTGTTGGCGCGTTTTCGGCCGAAGCGGGTAGCGGTTCGTGCGAAGAAAACGCGTCAGAAACCGGAATTTAAAGCCATGGCCCTGCCCGCAGGCCGGCCCGGGCAATGCCTGCTTACACTTTGCCCGGCAATACGCTAGGTAAACCGGCAAGACCCCGAAAAAAAACCGGCGCCCTTGCGCGGCGGCAACAACAAGGAGATTTCGGGAAATGCCGATGCCGATCCGACACCGTGTCGCAACCGCCCTGCTCGGCCTCGCCGTCGCCGCCGCGACCGGCAATGCCGCATGGGCGCAGAAGAAATACGACACCGGTGCGAGCGACACCGAGATCAAGATCGGCAACATCGTGCCCTATAGCGGCCCGGCGTCGGCCTATGGCGTGGTCGGCAAGGCGATGGCCGCGGTGTTCAAGAAGGTCAACGACGACGGCGGCATCAACGGGCGCAAGATCACTTTCGTTTCCTATGACGACGCCTACTCGCCGCCGAAGGCCGTCGAGCAGGCCCGCAAGCTGGTCGAGAGCGACGAGGTGCTGTTCCTGTTCGGCACGCTCGGCACTGCCTCCAACACCGCGATCCAGAAATATCTCAACGCCAAGAAAGTGCCGCAGCTGTTCGTCGCCACCGGCGCCACCAAGTGGAACGATCCGAAGGCCTTCCCGTGGACCATGGGCTGGCTGCCCAGCTACCAGAGCGAGTCGCGGATCTACGCGAAATATCTGCTCAAGGAAAAGCCCACCGCCAAGGTCGCGGTGCTCTACCAGAACGACGACATGGGCAAGGACTACCTCAAGGGCCTGGAAGACGGCTTCGCCAGCGACCCCGCGCGCGTCGTCGCCAAGGAGAGCTATGAAGTCGCCGAGCCGACCATCGATTCCCATGTGGTGCGGCTGAAGTCCTCCAATCCCGACGTCATCGTCTTCTTCACCACGCCGAAATTCGGCGCCCAGGCGATCAAGAAGCTCGGCGAGATGAACTGGAAGCCGGTGACCATCGTCTCCAACGTCTCGGCCTCCACCGGGACCGTGATGCGTCCGGCCGGCATCGACAATGCGCAGGGCGTGATCTCCGCCGCCTACGCCAAGGACGCCAGCGATCCGCAGTGGAAGGATGACGCCGGCATGAAGGCGTTCGACGAACTGCTCGCCAAATACATGCCCGACACCAACCGCGTCGATGCCTCGGCGATGACCGGCTACAACATGGCGACCACGATGGTCGAGGTGCTGCGCCGCTGCGGCGACGACCTCACCCGCGCCAATGTGATGAAGCAGGCCGCGAGCCTGAAGCAATTCGCGCAGGGCGGCCTGCTGCCCGGCGTGACGCTGTCGACCGGGCCTGCCGACTTCCAGCCGATCGAGCAGCTGCAGCTGATGCAGTTCAAGGGCGAGCGCTGGCAATTGTTCGGCGACGTCATCAGCGGCGAAGTCGGCGGCAACTAGAGCCGGAATGGATATTGCTTCGATCGAAACGGCCGCAATCTTCTCTTACCTCTCCCGCTTGCGGGGGAGGTCGGATCGCATCAAAGATGCGATCCGGGTGGGGGCTTTCTCCGCAATACAACTCGTGGCAGCACCCCCACCCTGCCCCTCCCCCGCAAGCGGGAGAGGGAACAGTACCTACGTCCCGACCCGCGCAAAGGCACAGCCATGACCGACCGTCGTCCTTTCCTGCGTTCGATCTTCGATGCCGCGGTAGCGGCTGCGCATCCCGATGTCGTGCTGGCGTCGCGGCTGCGGCCGGTGCCGAAGGGACGGGTGATCTGTCTCTGCGCAGGCAAGGGCGCCGCGGCGATGGCCGCGGCCGCCGAGCGGCATTATCTCGACGCGCTCGAGCTCGATCCGTCGCGGCTGGTCGGCATCGCCACGACCCGCCATGGCCATGGCGTGCCGACCCGCCGCATCAAGGTCGTCGAGGCCGGTCACCCGGTGCCCGATGAAGCCGGCTTGCGGGCCGCGGACGACACGCTGCAGCTCGCGGCGACAGCGACCCCGGACGATCTCCTGCTGGTGCTTTTGACCGGCGGCGGTTCGGCGAACTGGATCGCGCCGGTCGAGGGCGTGACCTTCGCGCAGAAGCAGCAGGTCAACCGCGCGCTGCTGCGCTCCGGCGCGCCGATCGGCGAAATGAATACCGTGCGCAAGCATCTGTCGCGGATCAAGGGCGGACGGCTGGCGCGCGCCGGCCAGCACGCCGCCGAGATCGTCACGCTGGCGATTTCCGACGTGCCGCATGATGACCCCTCCGCGATCGCCTCGGGGCCGACAGTGCCGGATCCGACCACGCTGGCGGACGCCCGCGCGCTGGTCGCCAGATACAATCTCTCGATCGACGACGCGGTCCGTCGCGCACTCGACGATCCCGCGAACGAAAGCTGCAAGCCCGGCGATGCCGCCTTCGCGCGGGCGGCATTCGAACTGCTGGCAAAGCCGAAGGCCTCGATCGACGCCGCGGTGAAGGTCGCGCAGGACGCCGGCTACGAGACCATCGCGCTCGGCGCCGACCTCGAAGGCGAAGCCCGCGACGTCGCGGCCGAGCATGCGCGGCTTGCGCTGAAGGCGCGCAGCGAAGGCAGGCGCGTCGCGATCATCTCCGGCGGCGAGCTCACGGTGACGGTGCGCGGTAACGGCCGCGGCGGCCCCAACCAGGAATACGCGCTGGCGCTGGCCGGTCTGCTGAAGGATACGCCCGACGTCTCGGCGCTGGCCGCCGATACCGACGGCGCCGACGGCGGCGCCGGCAGCGCGACCGACCCGGCCGGCGCCGTGATCGACCAGCAGACGTTCGCGAAGATGGAATCGATCGGCCTCGATCCGAAGGCCTATCTCGAGAACAACGACGCGACGGGGTTTTTCGCCCAGACCGGGGATCTGCTGCTGACTGGGCCGACGCTGACCAACGTCAATGACGTGCGGGTGATTTTGGTGGATTAGGCCGTATCCTCGGCGGGCCCAAGGCCAGTCTCGGGCTGCGCCCAAAGCTCCTGATAGTTACGAAACTTCGCAAGCGTCTCGTCATATCGCGTCGGCTCGAGCACCGGCAGAATGCGCTTCAACACTGAGTTGATCGGCGCGGAGGTGTGCCGAACGTATAAGTCGATCGGGTCAAGCAAGTGCCTCAGGTGCAGCTTTGGATCATAGTTCAGCCCGCTGCTGCGAAACCATTTGTACCCGTTGGCGATTGCCCAGCTCACCATGTCGCGAAACACATAATGATAGAGGTGCAGGTCTAAGGCGACATCGTAGTCGAGACCTATGTACTCCGCATAAATCGCGTCACCGTGTACCATGCATGCGGCAAACGCGACGACCCGCTCGTTCTGACGCCAGAGGAAGAAGCGGACCTTGTCCCCCATCCGCCTCCCCAAGTCGCAGAAGTATTGTTCCGTCAGCTTCTCGAAGTGCAGTTTCGAACGCTGATAGACTTGGAAATACAATGGATAGATCTGCGCGATCACCGGCGTCGCGTCGTTGACGACGTTCATCTCGACGGATGGAGAGGCCCGCGCTGTCGCCTCAAACTTCTTGCGAAGTTTCTTACGGGTTGCGCTGTTGAGCGCATGATTCATATAGTCATCGAAATTGGCGTAATCGATGCAAAGCCTGGTCATGGGCAGGCTGGGGATGCGGGTGAAGCCGTGAGCGATCAGGCAGTCGAGGATTGGTCGGTATCGCGCCGGAAACTCCTTGAGCACGATCAGCCGCGCCCCGAGCCTGCGAGCATGTATTGCAATCGTAGAGGCCAGCAGTTCCGCGCAGCCTCGATGGCAGGCCTCGTCCCCGTCAAGATGACCTTCCCCGGCGACGCACCCCACCATGAGCGCACGGGCGCGCATCAAACCTGGCCACACCCGGCGAATGGCGTCGATGAGTACGCCAAACCGCGGGCTCGCACCGACCAGCAAATCCAGGTCCATCAGGAAGAATGGCTGTACAGCACAAACCTGGTCAACCGCATCCTTGATGAGGAAATACCGGTAATCGAACTCGGGATGAAGGGTATCCTCGACCAACTCATAGTATCGATGATCCTTGCGCTCGCTCGCGAAGGCGAACTGCCAGCGCGGACAATGCTCCAAATCGCTCCGCACAATGACTTGGAGATGCGGCGGACATTGCATCGGCTCGCGTCTGGTGAGGTCCCCGATTTGGCTCGTCAAGTGCGCTGTTGCAGCTTCCGGCACGATCTCACGCTCGCCACGGATCCCGGCCCTAGGGCAGCATTTATCACGGTGCCAAAACAATGCAGCTAACATATCCGTCAGAAACTAACTCGTTAGTCATTTGCGATTTGGCGTTGGAGCAGAACACTCCTGATACGATCCGCATGCGCGGACACCCGCCGTGCAGCGCGGCACCCGGGGAGCGGACTCATGGCAGTGGTGATTGGAGTCACGGGACTTGCATTTGAGGCGCGGATCGCTGCAGACCTGCATACGCAGGCGATCTGCAGTGGCGATGGCAGCACGCTCGCGGAGTCTCTCGCGTCGGCAATTGCTGAGGATTGCTGCGGTCTCATCAGCTTTGGCGTCGCGGGCGGCCTTTCGCCCGACCTCCCGGCAGGCGCATGCGTCGTAGCATCGACGATCGTTTCGGAAACGCTTCAGCTCTTCACTGATCGGGACTGGTCGCAAGCCTTGCTTCGACTCATCCCCGGTTCGATTTATGGCCCTATTGCTGGTGTGACCACCGTCGCCATGCATCCAGAAGCGAAGCGCTCGCTGCATATGAGTACAGGCGCGCTGGCGGTCGATAACGAATCCCATGTGGCGGCGAGTGTCGCTGCAGCGCGCGGCCTCCCTATGACTGCCGTCCGCGTGATCATGGATCCGGCCGGTCGGCAGCTTCCTGCCGCCGCCCTGTCCGCAGTGCGTGCAAACGGGACGATCGATCTCGCCGCGCTGGTCCGTGCGACAATGAAACAGCCGAGCGAGTTACCGATGTTGCTTCGGACCAGTCTCGACGCACTGTCCGGATTTGCGGCGCTGCTTCGCTGCCGTCAATTGCTTGGCCCTGGATTAGGGCTGCCTTGCTTGCAAGCAGATGAGTCGGAGCCAAGCTCAAGTATCGTAGCGGAAGATCGCATGATCGCCCTCTAGAGCGTTTTCGAGCGAAGTGGGCACCGGTTCGCGTGAAGAAAACGCGTCAAAACAAGAATCCAGAGCTTCGGTTCTGATTCAATCAGAACCGAAAATGCTCTAGTCGCTTTTTGGCCGAACTGGCTGCTATACCTGCCGACTGCGTGACCTCAACGCGCACTGAAGGTGAGGCCGGCGCGCTCCTTTAGACGCTTGCGCAAGGCCGGCCCCATCAGCGCGCCCGGCGTCCAGATGCCGCCCTCGCCCTGCACGTCGCGCACGACGCAGAGAGCGCTTTCGGTGATCATCTTGCTGGTCGAGCCATAGCCCGGATCGCGGTCGCCGGTGACAACGGCTTCGGCCCGTCCGCCATCCGGCACCTCGCCCAGAAAGAAGATGTCGTAGAAGCCCCTCTCGCGCGCTTCCCGGGGCGGGCCTGCGCCGCGTTTGAGACCGCCGGTCCCGAACAAGGACACCACCGTGGCGAACGTCTCCGTCGTTACGCTCGCGATGTCCCCAAGTCCCGGCGCCACCATCATCTCGTCATAAACGAAGTCCCTGCCGTAGGGATGGCCCAACAGGAAGTTCGTGCGGTGCACGTTCTTGGTGTTGATCGGCGCCATCGGGAACGGCACGAGCCACGCGTGCATGCTCGTGTCATATTCGGGGACGAGGCCCGACGGCTGAGACGGCCCAGTGAAGCCCGGCGTCAACGCGAAGGGATCGGTCAGCAGCCGGATCAGGGCCGGGTCGCGCGCCGCGGCGGCCAGCGTCGCCTGAGCGCTCGCCGCGGTGCCGCCAGACATGCCACCCCTCACCTTGCGTAGACGGGCCTTCACCCGCCGCGCCGGGCGTCCGAATTTCTCGCGCGCCTTCTCCTGCAGCGTGAGCACACCGAGATCGAACGGGATGGAATCGAAGCCACAGGAGAAGACGATGCGCGCGCCGGTCCGTTTTGCCTCTTCGTGATGGGCGTCGATCATACCCCGCATCCAGCCCGGTTCGCCGCAAAGATCAACATAGGCCGTGCCGGTGGCCGCGCATGCCGCCACTAGCTCGGGACCGTGAAGCTGATAGGGCCCGACCGTGGTGACGACCACGGCCGCGCGCTCGCACATCGAACGCAGGCTGGCCGGGTCGGCGGCATCCGCCTTCACCAACGGCAAATCGTCCGGTGCGCCGATGTCGGCACGCACTTTCTGGAGTTTGTCGGTCGAGCGTCCCGCGATTGCCCAGGACGGAGCATCGTCGCCGCGATAGGATGTCGCCAGATATTCGGCGATGAGACCCCCGGTGTAACCCGTCGCGCCATAGACGATGAGGTCGAAGTCCCGCTTCACGGCGTTGATCCTCCTCGAGCCCCCGGAAGCGCTCCCTTCAGATCCGTTAGCAACGCTCGGTACGCTTCGCGGCCTTTTGCGAGGGGCCGGGCAACATACGGGCCATCGCGCTTGACGGAGGATACCACAATTGCCGCCCTTCGGCGCGCAACCTCCCGGCGATTTCCGGTCCCCCCCTTGAGAGCCGTCGTGAGTACGGACGCGGGTCTGGTCGGCGTGAGCCGAAGCAGACAGCCGGCACATTTGAGCGCCTGTGGCCGCTTGCAAACGCCCTCCGACGGCCTACCATGGATTGGGGAGTTCGCGTGCGGGAGCGAAGCCATGGAACTCACCGTGGTGCCCATCGTCAAGCCGGATGAGACCAACTTCATCTTCGGCCAGTCGCATTTCATCAAGACCGTGGAAGACCTTCACGAAGCGCTGGTGGGCGCGGTTCCGCGCATCCGCTTCGGGTTGGCTTTCTGCGAGGCCTCCGGCAAGCGGTTGGTGCGCTGCTCCGGTAACGACGACGCCTCGCTCGCCCTGGCACGCGACAACGCATTGGCGATCGGCGCCGGTCACACCTTCCTGATTTTCCTCGGCGACGGGTTCTTTCCGGTCAACGTGCTGCCGGCGGTGCGCGCAGTGCCGGAGGTCTGCCGCATCTATTGCTCGACGGCCAATCCAACACAGGTGATCGTCGCGCAGACGGAGCTCGGGCGCGGCGTGCTCGGCGTGGTGGATGGCGCCTCGCCGCTGGGTGTCGAAACCGACGCCGACATTGCGTGGCGGAAGGATCTGCTGCGGAACATCGGCTACAAGCTTTAGACCGCGATGGTTCGCCGCCTGGCGGCGCCCGCATGCCGGATATGTATCAACCCAACGCGTCATTGCGAGCGGACGGGCCGTCGCGCTCTCTCAAAATTCCTGCGCGAGCTTCGCCAGCATCTCCAGCAGCGCGGCGTGGTTGGCGGGGCCGAGCACCTCGATCAACCGCGCCTCGTGCTTGTTGGCGACCAGCTTCTTGGCGCGCGCCAGCACAGCACGGCCCTTGTCGGTCAGGACGAGGATGTGGGACCGGCGGTCGTTGGTGGAGCGCATCCGCGCGCAAAGGTCGCGGCTCTCCAGCGCGTCGAGCATCGCGACGAAATTCGGCCTGAGGATGCCGAGCGTGTTGGCGATCTCGGTCTGGTTGCGGCCCGGATTCTTGTCGAGCAGCAGCAGCACCGAGAACTGCGCCGGCGTCAGCTGCAGCGGCGCGACGCAGCGCAGGAAGTCCTCGAATACCCTGAGCTGCGCGCGCTTCAACGAATAGCCGAGCAATCCGGACAGTTCGCCCAGTTGCAGCATGCTGTCGTCCCCGGCAGAATCGGCCGGTTCCCTGCGCAGGGCCCGCGACGAACGGAGGGCATCGGTGGCGGTCTTGGAAACAGTCATCGCTCCAGGCTCGCAATCCCGGTACAAGAATCCCGCACGACACTCGGGGACCTTGAGATTATATCTAATAATTGTTATGGACTATATCAAATATCGGCAGCTTTCAACAGCCGATATCGGCCGACCTGACCGGCGCAACCGGTCGAGGCGGTCCGACGCTTGAGGGGGAGCGCTCGGCCTTGAACACAACGATCATGCTGTTCCTGCTGCAGGACGGCATCACCAATGGCGCGATCTACGCACTGCTCGGGCTGGCCCTGGTGCTGGTGTTCGCGGTCACGCGGGTGATCCTGATCCCGCAGGGCGAATTCGTCACCTACGGTGCGCTGAGCTACGCCATGCTGGCGACCGGCCAGGTGCCCGGGACGGCACGGCTTGCCGTCGCGATGGGCCTCGTCGCCTTCGCCCTCGACCTGTTCTTCGCCCGCAACGCGCTGCATGCGCGGCTGGTGATCCGCTCGGTCGCGCTCAACATCGCCTTTCCCGTCGCGCTGCTCGGTCTGATTTACGCGCTGGTCGGTCCCGGCACGCCGATCGCCGTCAACATCGCGCTCGCGCTCCTGATCGTGGCGGCGATCGGGCTGTTCCTCTACCGCATCGCGTTCCAGCCGATCGCGCACACCTCCGTGCTGGTGCTGTTGATCGCATCGGTCGGCTGCCATCTGGCGCTGCAGGGCCTCGGCCTGGTGTTCTTCGGCGCCGAAGGCCTGCGCGCGCCTGCGCTGTCGAATGCCGCAGTGACCGCCGGCCCGCTGCGCTTCACCGGCCAGAGCCTTGCGGTCTACGGCCTGACGATCGGCTTCATCGTCGCCCTGTGGCTGTTCTTCGGCTACACCAAGACCGGCAAGGCGCTGCGCGCCACTGCGGTCAACCGCCTCGGCGCCCGCCTGGTCGGCATCCGCACCACGCTGTCGGGCCAGATCGCGTTCCTGCTCGCCTCCGTCATCGGCGCGATCTCCGGCATCCTGATCGTGCCGATCACCACGCTCTATTACGACACCGGCTTCCTGATCGGCCTGAAAGGCTTCATCGCCGCCATCATCGGCGGCCTGGTCAGCTATCCCCTGACCGCGGTCGCCGCCATCGTGGTCGGCATCGTCGAGGCCTTCTCGTCGTTCTACGCCAGCAATTTCAAGGAAGTCATCGTGTTCACGCTGATCCTCCCCGTGCTCGTGTTGCGCTCGCTCGCGGCGCCCGAGGTCGAAGAAGAGAAGGATTGAGCGCGATGACGCAGCGCCTTCCCCTCATCATCTTCGCACTTGTGATGGCGGTGATTCCGCTTGTCCCGGGCATCCCGCCGTTCTGGATCGTGCTGCTCGACAATATCGGCCTCGCCGCGCTGGTCGCGATGGGCCTCGTGCTGCTCACCGGCGTCGGCGGCCTGACCTCGTTCGGCCAGGCCGCATTCTGCGGCTTCGGCGCCTACACCACGGCGGTGCTGACCACCGCCTACGGCGTCTCGCCCTGGCTGACGCTGCCGGCTTCGCTCCTGGTCAGCGGCATCGCGGCCGTGCTGCTCGGCATCGTCACGGTGCGGCTATCCGGCCATTATCTGCCGCTCGGCACCATCGCCTGGGGCATCGGGCTGTTCTATCTGTTCAGCAAGCTCGAATTCCTCGGCCGCAACGACGGCATCTCCGGCATTCCGCCGCTGTCGATCGGCTCGTTCAAGATGCTGAGCCCGGATGCGATCTACTATGCGATCTGGGTCGCGGTGCTGCTCTCCGCGCTGCTGACCATGAACCTCTTGGACTCCCGCACCGGGCGCGCGATCCGCGCCTTGCGGCGCGGCCATGTCGCGGCCGAAGCGTTCGGCGTGCAGACGCCGCGCGCGAAGCTGTTGGTGTTCATCTATGCCGCGGTGCTGGCCGGCCTGTCCGGCTGGCTCTATGCGCATTTCCAGCGCGCCGCCAACCCGACGCCGTTCGGCGCGCAGGCCGGCATTGAGTATCTGTTCATCGCCGTGGTCGGCGGCGCCGGTTACGTCTGGGGCGGCGTGCTTGGCGCCGGCATCGTCGTGATCCTCAAGGAGGTGCTGCAGAGCTACCTGCCCTACATCTTCGGCGGCCAGAGCCAGCTCGAGACCATCGTGTTCGGCATCATGCTGGTGCTGCTGTTGCAGCTCGCGCCTCAAGGCGTCTGGCCCTGGCTGATGTCGCGGCTGCCGTTCAAGCCCGCCCGCAAGATCCTGGACACGTCCGTGAAGCTGGAGCACCGCGAACGGGCGCCCGGAACGTCTCCGATCCTTCTGCACATCGACAAGGCGCGCAAGCAGTTCGGCGGCGTGCTCGCGGTCAACGACGTCTCGTTCGACGTCAACGCCCGCGAGATCGTCGCGCTGATCGGCCCGAACGGCGCCGGCAAGAGCACCACCTTCAATTTGATCACCGGCGTCCTGACCGCAACCGGCGGCAAGATTTCCGTGCTCGGCAACGAGGTCGCGAATGCCCCGCCGCAGGAGGTGGTCAAGCTCGGCGTCAGCAGGACCTTCCAGCACGTCAAGCTGGTGCCCGACATGACTGTGCTGGAGAACGTCGCAATCGGTGCGCATCTGCGCGGCAATTCCGGCGCGATCTCCAGCATGCTGCGACTCGACCGCGCCGATGAGGCGAGACTGCTGGCGGAAGCGGCGCGCCAGATCGCGCGCGTCGGGCTGTCCGACCAGATCGACCAGCTCGCGGGCTCGCTGTCGCTCGGGCAGCAGCGCATTGTCGAGATCGCCCGCGCGCTGTGCGTCGATCCGATGCTGCTATTGCTCGATGAGCCGGCCGCCGGCCTGCGCCACATGGAGAAGCAGCGGCTGGCTGCGCTGCTCCGGCAGTTGCGCGACGGCGGCATGTCGGTGCTGCTGGTCGAGCACGACATGGGGTTCGTGATGGATCTCGCCGACCGCATCGTGGTGCTCGATTTCGGCACCAAGATCGCCGAAGGCACGCCGGCCGCGATCAAGCGCAATCCCGACGTGATCAAGGCCTATCTCGGAGCCGCCGCATGAGCGCGCTGCTATCGGTTGCCGACGTCCACATCTCCTACGGCAAGGTCGAGGCCGTGCGCGGCGTCTCGCTCGACGTCGCCGACAACGAGATCGTCACCATCATCGGCGCCAACGGTGCCGGCAAGACCACGCTGCTCAACGCCATCATGGGTGTGCTGCCGCTGAAGGGCCGCACCACCTTCGCCGGCGTCGACATGGCCCCGCTCGATATCGAGGACCGCGTCGCAACGGGCCTGAGCCTGGTGCCCGAGCATCGCGAATTGTTCGGCACCATGAATGTCGAGGACAATCTCGAGCTCGGCGCCTTCCGGATCGCGAAGGCTGTCGCGGCGGTCTCGCTGGAGCGGGTCTACACGCTGTTTCCGCGACTCAAGGAGCGGCGCAAGCAGCTTGCCGGAACGCTGTCCGGCGGCGAGCAGCAGATGCTGGCGATGGGCCGCGCGCTGATGGGCGCGCCGAAGCTCTTGATGCTGGACGAGCCGAGCCTCGGCCTCGCCCCGATCATTGTCGCCGACATCTTCCGCATTGTCGGCGAGCTTCGCGCAGCCGGCGTCTCGGTGCTGCTGGTCGAGCAGAACGCCCAGGCCGCATTGCAGATCGCCGACCGCGCCTATGTCATGGAGCTCGGCGAGTTCGTGCTGTCGGGCACCGCCAAGGACATCGCCGCCAACAAGGGCGTCGCCGCAAGCTATCTCGGCTTCCAGCACGAAGGCGAGAGCGCGATTTAGGGCTGGTGTGCGGCGATACTGCCAACGCGGATAGACCTTCACCCCACCTCGCCGCGCATGCAATGCGCGGCGATCCTCCCCTCCAGGGGAGGATGAAGGGAAGCACGTCCACCAGAAACCACTGCTTACCGCGCTTGCATTCGCGTAACACTTGCGCTCCACTTCACCCTCCCCTGGAGGGCCCTCCAGGGGAGGATAAGAAAAAGCCGGCCCATCGGGGCCGGCTTCTTCGTTTCGCGGATCGCGACCGGCTCACATCGCCGGGACGTATTTGCCGTCCTTGACCGTCAGCAGGATGCGCGAGCGGTCGTCGAGGCCGTAGCGGTCCTTTTCGGTCCAGTTATAGACGCCCTGGGTGGCGACGATCTCCTTCTCGGAGATGAACGCCTTGCGGATGCCTTCGCGGAACTCCGGCGTGCCGGGCTTGCCGGCCTTCAGCGCCACCGGGATGACACGCTTCAATACCTCGAAGGCATCGTAGGAATGGCCGGCGAACTGGCTGCGGCTGTTGGCGCCGTACTTTGCTTCATAGGCGGTGTTGAGCGCAAGCCCAGGCTTCTTGGTCAGCGCGCTGTCGGCTTGCGTTTCCGGCGACATCACCGGGCCCGCCGACATGATGACGCCTTCTGCGGCCGCACCCGCGATGCGGATGAAGTCCATGCTGGCGGCGCCGTGGGTCTGGTAGATCAGGCCCTTGTAGCCGCGCTCGCGCAGCGCGGTCTGCGGCAGCGCCGCGGCGGTGCCGGAAGCACCGACCAGGATGGCGTCGGGATTGGCGGCGACGAGCTTCAGCACCTGGCCCGCGACCGAGGTATCCGGACGCGCGAAGCGCTCCTCGTCGGTCATGGTCAGGCCCATCGGCACGGCCTGCGCCTTGAAGTCGTTGACCCAGAGGTCGCCGTAGGAATCCGAATAGCCGATATAGCCGACGGTCTTGATGTTGTGCGCCTTCATGTGCTCGTAGAGCACCTTGCCCATGATCGGGATCGACTGCGGCAGATCGACCGACCACTTCATGCGCGCGTCGTTGATCGGGAACGGCGCGAGGCCGAGATGCGGGATGCCGGCCTCGTTGGCGACCGTCGACACTGCGATCGAGGGCGGCGTGGTGCAGGAGCCCATGATGATGTCGGCCTTCGACTCCGTGACGAAGCGCCGCGCATTGGTGGTCGCAGCCGTCGGATCGCCGCCGTCGTCGAGCACGATCAGCTTCAGCGGCACGCCGCCGATCTCCTTCGGCACGAAATCGAGCGCGTTGCGCTCCGGAATGCCGAGCGCCGCGGCCGGCCCCGTGGTCGAGATCGAGATGCCGATGGTGATTTCATTGGTCTGCGCCAGTGCGGGCGCGCCCGGCAGCGCGATGGCTGCTGCGAGCACTGCTGCGGCGAGAGTGGCCTTCCTCATTCATTCCTCCCTGCGGATAAGTTTTTTGGGTTTAAACCAGTTTTGCGGGCCAATTCAGCCCCTTCTTTAGAGCATGATCCGGAAAAGTGGAAACCGGTTTTCCGGGAGGATCATGCTCCGAAAGTCGAGTTATGAGGGGCTGCGAGTCAGGACCTTCATGCACACGTCAGCCCTTCATGAAGCGGTCAATGATCTCCTGCGGAAACGGCGCCGATTTCAACCTGGCGGGATCGTCCGGGTGGCGGCCGACCAGCACCCTGGTCTCGAACGCCTCGATCGCCAACGCCTCGCCCTTGAACACGCGGTGCACCACCTCGAAGCTCGAGCGCTTGATGCTCTCGATCCGGCTCTCGATGGTAATCCAGTCGCCATGGGTCGACGGGATGTGAAATTTCGCCCGCGTGTCGACCATGGGAATGCCGACCAGGCCATATTTGTGGACGAGGTCCTGCTTCGAGCAACCGGCGGCTTCGAACATGATCGAGGTCGAATCGTCGAACATCGCGAAATAGCGCGGGTAGTAGACGATGTTGGCGGGGTCGCAATCGCCCCACTGGATCTGCACGTCGCGCCGATTGACGAACATGGTTTGTCCTCGATTGAGCGTGAGCGATCCGGAAGGGCGGCTCGCGCTCTTCCGGATCATGCTTCAGCGCGGCGCCATCCGGAGCGCGGCATCGAGCCGCACCACTTCACCGTTCAGATAGGGATTGTCGATCATGTGCAGCGCCAGCGAGGCGAACTCGTCGGCCTGGCCGAGCCGGCGCGGGAACGGGATCGCGGCGGCGAGCGAATCCTGTGCTTCCTGCGGCAGGCCGGCCAGCAAGGGCGTCATGAACAGGCCGGGCGCGATGGTCAGCACGCGGATGCCGAATTGCGCGAGCTCGCGCGCGATCGGCAGCGTCATCGCGACAATGCCGCCCTTCGAGGCCGAATAGGCCGCCTGCCCGATCTGGCCGTCATAAGCGGCGACCGAGGCCGTCGAGATCACGACGCCGCGCTCGCCGGTTGCGAGCGGCTCGAGCTTGGCCATGTCAGCGGTCGCAAGCCGCAGCATGTTGAACGAGCCGATCAGATTGACCTTGATCACCTTGTCGAAATCGGCGAGCGCCATCGGCCCCTCGCGGCCGATCACGCGCTTTGCCACCCCGATGCCGGCGCAATTCACCAGCACGCGGGCCGGGCCATGCGCCTTGGCGGCGGTCGCGACGGCGGCTTCGGCCGCCGCAGCATCGGCGACGTCGCAGACAACCGGAATACCGCCGATCTCGGCAGCGACGCTTTCGGCGAGCTTGGCGTTGAGGTCGCAGACCGCGACCTTGGCGCCCTGCGCGGCGAGACGGCGCGCGGTCGCAGCACCCAATCCCGATGCGCCGCCGGTGACGATGGCGGCCTGGTCCTTCAACTGCATGGCTTTCTCCTGTTCGAGAACTAGACTGACGTGATCACCGATGCCGGCGGCACCGGCGCATAGAGCGCTTCGATGATGTCCGTGCGATGCTCCAGCACCGCGCGCTGGTTGATCGAGCCCTTGTCGGTGACCTCGCCGCGATCGATCGACAGCGGCGTGTCGAGCAGGATCGCGCGCGCGATCCGGTTCGACGAGCCGGTGGCGCCGGCAAGGACGCGCGCGAAGCGCTCGCGGAAGGCCGCCCGCACCAGCGGATCATTGGCCGCGGCCGCGATGTCATTGGCGACCAGCGCCGGATTGATCAGGCGGCAGCCATCGAGATCGAGGATCACGATCGCCGCAAGCTCGTCGCGGTTGAGCCCCGCGATCACGACGTCGCGCACCAGCGGCGCGCAGGTGCCGACGAAGCGCGCCCGCAGCGGCCCGACGCTGACCCAGGTGCCGCTCGCCAGCTTGAAATCCTCGGCGATGCGGCCGTCGAAATTGAAACCGGCATCGAGATCGCTCGCGTTAGCGGGCTTCAGTGCGTCGCCAAACTTATAAAAGCCTTCCTCGTCGAACGCCTTGGCGGTCAGCTCGGGCTGCCGCCAATAGCCCGGCGTCACGTTCGGGCCTTTGGCGCGGACCTCGAGCTTGCCGTTGTTCGGAACGAGCTTCGCGTCGTTGCCCGACACCGGAAGCCCGACATGGCCGGAGCGGCTGGTATCGGGGCGCACCGACATGAAGAACGGCGAGGTCTCCGTGGCGCCGAGGCCGGTCAGCATGGGCACGCGATAGCCCTTCTCCTGCACGGCGAGCGCATCGAGACTGTTCCAGATGAACGGCGACAGCGCGGCGCCCGAGAAGAACATCGCATGCAGCCGGTCGAAGAATTTTGCCCGCAGACCGGCGTCGTCGCGCAGATAGGGCAGCAGCGATTCATAGCCCTTGGGCACGTTGAAATAGACCGTCGGCGAGATCTCGCGCAGGTTTCGCACGGTCTCCTCGATGCCACCGGGCATCGGCTTGCCCTCATCGAGATACATCGAACCGCCGTTATAGAGCGTCAGCCCGACATTGTGATTGCCGCCAAAGGTGTGATTCCACGGCAGCCAGTCGACGATCACAGGCGGCTCGTCCTTGAGGAACGCCAGCGTCTCGCGCAGCATCACCTGGTTGGCGCAGATCATGCGCTGGGTATTGATGACGGCCTTGGGATTGCCGGTCGACCCCGACGTCAGCAGGAATTTCGCGATCGTGTCGGGACCGATAGCCGCATTGGTCGCATCGAGGCGCGGGTCTTCCGGCGTCGCCATGAGGCCGGCAAGGCGCGTCACCTCACGGCCGGGCACGGTGCCGCGGCTCGCGGCGATCTCGACACCGGGTTCGACATTGGCACGCAGCGCATCGGCAAACTTGTCGGCATCGTCGACGAAGATGAGGCCGGGCGTCAGAAGCTTGATGACGAAGCTGAGCTTGCCATAGTCGCGCGACACCAGCGAATAGGCCGGCGACACCGGGCAGAACGGAACGCCGGCATAGAGCGCGCCGAGTGCCATCAAGGCATGATCGATCGAATTGCCCGACAGGATCACGATCGGCCGATCGGCCGACAATCCGCGCGCGATCAAGGCGGAGGCGATGCGCCTGATAGCCTCGAGCAATTGCGCGTAGGTGATCTGCCGCCAGCCGCCGCCGGCGGCACGTTCGGCCATGAACACGCGGTTCGGCTCGGCCTTCGCCCAGTGATGAAGGCGATCGGTGAGGCGAACCGGAAAATCCGCGAGGCTGAGCTTCGGACGGAGATAGATCGTGCCGTCGTCGCGGCGCTCGACGGTGACGTCGGGATTGCCGAACGAGATCGGGCGCAGCGGATGCGCGGTGCTGGCGGTTGCAGACGGCGCGGCGCTCATGTCGGCTTCACCTTGGCGGTCTTGCGATCCAGGAACGCGCGGATCCGCTTCTTGGCTTCCCTGTCGCTCTGCGCCACCGTCGCCATCAGCGATTCCATCAAGAGGCCGGTCTGCGGATTGGCCTCGGCGATCATCGGCAGCGCCTGCAACACGGCGAAGTTGGTCAGCGGCGCGTTGGCGGCGACGCGCTCGGCAAGCTCCAGCGCTTTCGGCAGCGCGCCGTCTGCCTCGGTGAGGTATTGCGAGAAGCCGTAGGCGGCGCCCTCGGTCGCCGAATAGACCCGGCCGGTCAGCATCATGTCGGCCATCCGCGGCACGCCGATCAGGCGCGGCAGCCGCACCGATCCGCCGCCGCCGACGAAGATGCCGCGCTGGCCCTCGGGCAGCGCGAAATAGGCTGACGGCTCGGCGACCCGGATATGCGCGGCGCAGGCCAGCTCCAGCCCGCCGCCGATCACGGCGCCCTTCAGCGCGGCGATAACCGGCACGCGGCAATACTGGATGCGGTCGAACACGCGGTGCCACATCTGGGAATGCACCAGGCCCTCGGTGGCATCGCGCTCGGTCAGTTCGGAGAGGTCGAGGCCGGACGAGAAGTGATCGCCGATACCATGGATGACGACGGCGCCGACCGCGTCCGGTATCGCGGAGAAGCAGTCCCGCAGCGCCAGGATGATGCCGTCATTGAGCGCATTGCGCTTGGCGGGACGGTTGAGCCCGACCGTCAGCACCGCCCCCCGCGTCTCGATCCTGAGCAGCGAGGCGTCTCCCCCGCCGGCAGAGTTTCCCATGGCGTTATTGTTTCCTGTTCAGAATAGTTATGTTTTATAACGATTAGGGGGAGAGTCAATATGGGCGCGCCCGGCTGTCGAGTCCGTCATCCCGAGGTGCACGCGCAAGCGGCCTCGAAGGATGCGCGGCCCGGCTGGTGGCCGTCGACCCTTCGAGACGGCCGCAGTGCGGCCTCCTCAGGGTGACGGTGATGGAGTTGATACGCGCAACTCCCCCACCACCCGTCGTCCCTGCGAAAGCAGGGACCCATAACCACCAATGATTATTGTTGGACGATGACGGAACGACGGGTCCCGTTCACAACACAGGCCGCGGAGTATGGGTCCCTGCTTTCGCAGGGACGACACCGAATGTTGGCGGATCCCGGCAGGTGAGACGGCAAGTGTGCGAAGCTAAAGCACCTGATGCACGTCGATCACGACGCGGTCGGCGTGGCGGGCGGCGGAGCCTATGAAAATGTGCTGCATCAGCCAGCGGTAGTTTTCGGCGCCGGTTTCGAATTTCGGCACGGTGCGGAAATAGATCAGCTTCGAGTCGACCGGCTCGCCGCGCTTCAGCTTCTGCAACAACTCGACCGGCCCGAAGCGGATGCCCTTGTTCTCGACATAGACGACGGCGCCGTCGTCGGTCTCGAACGCATATTTCGCCTCCAGCTCGATCAGCTCATTGGGCCGGATGATCTGGAAGTCCGCACCGAACGGCAGCACGTTGCCGTTGACCTTCTCGCCCCTCACCTCGCCGCCGATGATCGGAATGATGCGGCGGACACCGGTGCCGATGTCGCCGGCGGACGTCACCTCCGCGATCCGCGCCGTGATGGTGAAGACGTATCTGGTCTCAAGCTCGGGATTCATGGGCCTAGCCAATCATGCGCTGCGGCAGCCAGGTCGCAAGCAGCGGGAACAGGATCAGGATCACCAGCCGGATCAAATCGGTGATCACGAACGGCAGCACGCCGACAAAGATTGTCGACATGTTGACGTCCTTGATGACGCTCTTGATCACGAACACGTTCATGCCGACCGGCGGATGGATCAGGCCGAGCTCGACCGTCATGACGATGATGATGCCGAACCAGATCGGATCGAAGCCGAGCGCGGTCACCACCGGAAACACGATCGGCACGGTAAGGATCACCATCGCCATCGCGTCCATCAGGCAGCCGAGCACCAGATACATCAGCAGGATCAGCGCCAGCACGCCATAGGGGCCGATGCCGAGCCCGGTGAGGAATTCGGTGACGTGCTGCGGCGTCTGCGTGATGGTGAGGAAATAGCCGAAGCAGAGCGCGCCGATCAGCACCGTGAACACGGCGGCCGCGGTGCGCGTCGCCTGCAGCAACGATTGCAGGATGCCTTCCCTGGTCAGCTTGCCACGGAGGACACCGATGATGAAGGCGCCCACCGCGCCGACCGCGCCGGCTTCGGTCGGGACAAAGAAGCCGCCATAGAGCCCGCCGATCACGAACAGGAACAGCAGCAGCGGCGACCAGACGTCACGCAGCGCGACGAAGCGCTCGTGCCACGACGCTTTCTTTCCCGCCGGCAGGAAGCCGGGCCGCGTCACGCCGATGATGCCGATCGTGATCATGTGCATCAGGATCGCTAGCAGGCCCGGCACCACGCCCGCGATAAATAGCTTGCCGATATCCTGCTGGGTGATGATGCCGTAGACCGCGAGCACGGTGGACGGCGGCAGCATCGCCCCGAGCGTGCCGCCGACCGCGATCACGCCGGCAGCGAATGATTGCGGATAGCCGAAGCGGCGCATCTCGGGATAGGCGACGGCCGAGAAGGTCGCCGCGGTCGCGACCGACGAGCCCGAGATCGCGGCAAAGCCGCCGCAGGCGGCGATGGTCGCAATGCCGAGCCCGCCCTTCCAATGGCCGACAAAGGTGTTGGCGGCGCGGAACAGCTCGCGGCTGATGCCCGAGACGGACACGAAGGCGCCCATCAACAGGAACATCGGGATCACGCCGAAGGAATAATCCGTCACCGTGCGCATCGTGGTCTGGCCGACCAGCTTAAGCGCCGGCGCGAAGCCGGTGAGATAGCCAAAGCCGGTGATGCCGACGAGGCCCATCGCCATGCCGACGGGGACACGGAGCAGCATCAGCACGAACAGGCTGACAAAGCCGATGACGGCGACGGTCTCGGGACTGAGGTCGAGACTCATGGCCGTCTACTCCGCGGTCTTGATCTTGGCATCATGGATATCTTCCGGATGGAAGATCAGGCGGTAGGTGCGGATCGCGATCAGCAGCACCGCGGAGACATCGCCGATCCACGACACCAGGAAGAACGGCCAGACCGGAACGCCGAGATCCATGGTGACGATATGGCTGTTCCTGGTGTCGATCACCTTGTCGACCAGCGTGTAGGTCTGCACGCTCACCACGAACAGCAGCACCAGCGTCGCGAAGATGTCGATCCAGCGCTGGTGGCGCGGCGAGGCGTTGGCCCAGACCAGATCCACGGTGATGTGGGTGCCGCGATAGCTGGTCGCCGCAATGCCCCAGAAGATCAGGATGCCGAGCAGGAACTGGCCGAAATTGTAGTAGTCGGGGATCGTCACCGCGAAGAATTTTCGCATGAACACCGCGGTGAAGGTGTTGAGCGCGACGACGCCGACGAAGAAGGCCGCGACCCATTCGATCGAATCGATGAAGCGGTCCATGAAATTCTTGCGCACCGGCTCGGGTGGGCCGGTGATCGCGCCGTCTGGGGAAACTTCGGAGTTGGCAGCCATGGTTCGATATCCCACCCCGCGTCATGGCCGGGCTCGTCCCGGCCATCCACGTCTTCGTTTCCGTTGAGAAGTAAGGCGTGGATGCCCGGGTCAAGCCCGGGCATGACGACCTCATTTGCCTCGGCGGCTCGTCTAGATCCCCGCCTCGTACTTCTTCAGCGTGGCCTGCAGATCGGCGTCGATCTTTGCCGCATCGCCGCCGGCCTTCTTCACCGCCTCGGCCCAGCTGTCGCGCAGCGGCTTGACCGCCTTCTTCCACTCGGCGAGCTGATCCGATGTCAGCGGATAGACCTCGTGGCCTTCCAGCGCCTTCATCTTGGTGCGGCCATTGGCTTCGAAATCGGTCCAGGGGTCGGTGACCTTCGAGGCCCATTCCGGCGTGCAGTGATCGTCGATCACCTTCTTCTGGGCAGCCGACATCGAATTGTACTTGGCGAGGTTCATGTTGTAGGTGAACACCGTCGAATAGAGCGGCACGTCCATGTGGTACTTCACCACCTTGTCGATGCCGAACAGGAAGATCGAGCCCCAGGGGAAGGTGATCTCGTCGGCCACGCCGCGCTCGATCGCGTCGCGCGATTCCGGCGCGGAGGCCTGCACATTGGTGCCGCCGAACATCTTCACCATCTCGCCGATGGTGCTCTGCGCGGGACGCACCTTGACGCCGGAGAGGTCGCTCGGCAGCACGATCTTCTTCTTGCCGTGCAGCGCGCCCGGATCGTGGATGAAGGCGAAGCACAGCTTGGTGTCCTTCATCTCGGTCGGCGCATATTTGTGGTACCACTCGTTCAGCGCCAGCGTGCCCTTCTTGCCGTCGGAGAAGGTGAACGGAAGCTGGCCGGCGGCCGCGATCGGGAAACGGCCGGGCTGATAGCCGGGATTGACATAGGTGACGTCGGCGATGCCGTCGCGCGCCATGTCGTAATGGTCGAACGCCTTGCCGAGCTGCTCGGACGGAAACACGGTGACCTTGATGGTGCCGCCCGATGCCTTCTCGATGTCGGCGGCCCAGGCTTGCGTCGCCGGCACCAGCGGATGTGCCGGCGGCACCCATAGCGACACTTTGAGATTGACGGTCTTGTCCTGCGCGACGGCAGGTCCCGCGGCCGGCACGATGGCGGCGGCCATCAACACCGCCAACACTGTCTTCCTCATCACGTCTCCTCCTCTCCAGGACGGGCTTGGTGCCCGGTCTCATTACTTAACATGTTATCTAATTCGGACGGATATTCAAGACGAAATCCGCCGCGCGGACGCCTCGTCGCACCCTCCGCCCCGGTCCGCCCCCGCCGCATCTTGCGCTGCGGTGAACGAGCGTCCCGCGCAAATCCGCCTTGCCAAAACCGTTATATGATATAGTTGCCTTGGCAAGTTGACGGCGCGCGCCGCGGCGCGGGCACCGGCTAAAAGCCTATCCGATCGGGAGGACAAGGTATTGCGGACAAAAGTAGCAATCATTGGCGCAGGTCCGGCCGGACTGTTGCTTGGGCAACTACTTCATACTTTCGGCGTAGACAACATCATTCTTGAGCGGCAGACCCCGGACTATGTGCTGGGGCGGATTCGCGCCGGGCTGCTCGAGGAAGGCACCGTGTCGCTGCTCGAGAGCGTCAGCGCCGCTGCCCGGCTGCACCAGGAGGGCCTGGTCCATCACGGTCTCGAGCTGGCGTTCGGCGGTGCGCGGCACCGCATCGACCTGCATGGCTCGACCGGCAAGACCGTGACCATCTACGGCCAGACCGAGGTCACGCTCGACCTGATGAATGCCCGCAAGGCCGCCGGCCTGACCTCGATCTACTCGGCGGCCGACGTCAAGCCGCTCGATTTCGACACCGATCATCCGCGCGTCAGCTACGTCAAGGACGGCGTCACCCACGAGATCGCCTGCGATTTCATCGCCGGCTGCGACGGCTTCCACGGCATCAGCCGGGCCAGCGTACCGGCTTCGGCGATCACCAGCTACGAGCGGGTGTATCCGTTCGGCTGGCTCGGTATCCTCTCCGAGACGCCGCCGGTCTCGCCGGAGCTGATCTACAACAATCACGAGCGCGGCTTTGCGCTGTGCACGATGCGCTCGTCCCACCGCAGCCGCTATTACGTGCAGTGCCCGCTCGACGATCATGTCGACCAATGGTCGGACGATCGGTTCTGGGACGAATTGAAGCGGCGGCTCGACCAGAAGGCCGCCGACGAGATCGTCACCGGCCCCTCGATCGAAAAGAGCATCGCGCCGCTGCGCAGCTTCGTCGCCGAGCCGATGCGGTTCGGCCGCATGTTCCTGGCCGGCGACGCCTCGCACATCGTGCCGCCGACCGGCGCCAAGGGCCTCAACCTTGCCGCCAGCGACGTGCATTATCTGTCGCAGGCGCTGCGCGAATATTACGACGAGAAATCCTCCGCCGGCATCGATGGCTATTCGGGACGCGCGCTGGCGCGGGTCTGGAAGGCGGTGCGCTTCTCCTGGTGGATGACCTCGATGCTGCACAAATTCCCCGACGAGGGCGAATTCGCCGCGCGCATCCAGATCGCCGAGCTCGACTACCTCGTCAGCTCGAAGGCGGCCTCGACCTCGCTGTCGGAGAATTATGTGGGGCTGCCGTTCTAGGCGAGCTCGCTGTTTCTTTCGTCGAGCAACCTCTCCGTTACACACTCAGCCGTCATACCCCGCGCCTGCGGGGTATCCAGTACGCCGCGGCTTCTCGATTCATGCCGTGCGGTCTCTGGAATACTGGATCGCCCGGTCAAGCCGTGCGATGACAGCAGGAGATTGTGGCGACAGGCCCGCGCTGCATTCAAACACCTGCGCAAATCCCGTTTAAAACTTTGTAGGCGGTGAAACCGTCATCGACATCGCGTTCAATGGCGTCAACCCAAAGCCATATGCGAGCTTTCAGATGAGCACCGATACGCAAGTCGTCCCCGATACTCCCCAGGACGTCCCTCAAGGCTTCGAGCCGCTGTTCCGCAAGAGCCCGCTCACCGAGCCCTGGGAGCCGCTTTACCAAAAGAAGACCGAGCGGGCCGTCATCATCGGCCTGCGGCTGGCGAGGCCGCACACCAACGGCCGCGGCCTGATCCATGGCGGACTGATCGCAGCCCTTGCCGACAACGCGATGGGCTATAGCTGCGGCCAGGCGACCGGCTGGACCACCTCGTTCGTCACGATCTCGCTCGCGGTCGATTTCGTAGGCTCCGCCAATGTCGGACAATGGCTCGCGATCGAGAGCGACGTGATCAAGACCGGCAGCACGATCTGCTTCGCGCAGAGCCTGATCAAGGCCGACGGGGTGACCATCGCGCGCGCCAACGGCACCTTCCGCGTGGTGCCGAAGAAGCCGCCGGTGAGCTAGTCGAAATACCAGTCGGTGATCTCGGTCACGAGATCGATGAAGGTCCGCACCTTGGCCGACAACAGCCGCGTCGTCGGATAGACGACATGGATCGGCACCGCCGGCTGCTCGAACTCGGCGAGCACGATTTGGAGCCGCCGCGCCTTCAGCGATTCGGCGGCCTGGTAGGCCATCACTCGGGTCAATCCGCCGTCCTGCTCGGCATACTGGATGGCGGCGTCCGAACTGTTGCTGGTGAAGCGCGGCGTAGGGGTGATGCGGATTTCGCGGCCATCCTCCATGAAGCGCCAATCCGGCGTCGCGGTCATGGCGCCGAACTGAATCGTGTCATGGGTGGTGAGGTCTGCCGGCCGCTTCGGCCTGCCGCGAAGCTTGAGATAGCCGGCCGACGCCACCACGATGCGGCGCATCCGGCCGACATGCCGCGCCACCAGCGTCGAATCCGGCAGGTGCCCGATCCTGACCGCGAGGTCGACGCCGTCCTCGACCAGATTGATCCTGCGATCCGACAGCCGCAGGTCGACGCCGACATCGGGATAGCGCTTCAGGTAAGCGCTCACGACTGGGCTGACATGCAGCCGCCCGAAGCCGAACGGCGCCGAGATCACGAGGCGGCCCTCGGGGCGGGTGCGCTCGCTCTCCACGGCGTCCTCAGCTTCCTCGACATCGGCGAGGATCCGGCGCGCCCGCTCCAGATAGCGCGAGCCGGCGTCGGTCAGCGTCACCTGCCGCGTGGTCCGCTGCAGCAGCCGCGCGCCGAGCCGCTCCTCCAGCGCCGCGATCAACCGCGTGATGGCGGACGGCGACAGGCCGAGCTTGCGGGCGGCGGGGGCGAAACCCTCAAGGTCCGCCACCGCGACGAAGGCCTGCATGGCATCGATCCGGTCCATGGCACTATTGCATAATCGGCAACAGTGAAGTGTCAATGCACAAGATTGCTTACGATCTGGGAACGTCCATTTTAAGCGGCGAGGACAACCGCTTAAGGCGCCCGTCACGGGAGGCTCCGATGTCAGATGGTCATAGCTATGCGAGCGACGTCGCATTCAGTCCGGCGGTGAAGGCGATCCAGACCCGCAAGGGCTCGCGCGCCACCTACGCCGAGGTCGAGGCACATGGCGGCTGGCGCACCGAGATCGACGAGAACCTCGCCGGCTTCCTCGGCGAGGTGAACAGCTTCTATCTCGCGACCGCGTCGGCCGACGGTCAGCCCTACATCCAGCATCGCGGCGGGCCGAAGGGCTTTCTCAAGGTGCTCGACAAGCACACCATCGCGTTCGCCGATTACAGCGGCAACCGCCAGTTCATCACCCAGGGCAATCTGTCGGAGAATGCCAAGGCGTATATCTTCGTGATGGATTATGCGCACCGCCGCCGCGTCAAGCTGTGGGGCGAGGCACGGGTGGTGGAGGACGATCCGGCGCTGACGCGCGCGCTGATGCCGCTAGGGTACCGGGCGCGGCCCGAGCAGGTGATCCTGTTCAAGGTCACAGCGTGGGACACCAACTGCCCGCAGCACATTCCGCAGAAGTTCGACGCGGCCGACGTGGCGGCAGCGCTGGCCTCGCGCGACCAGCGTATTGCCGAGCTCGAGGCGGAGCTCGCCGCGTTGAAGGGCGAGCCCGCTGCTGTGGCGCCGGCTTAGGCCGCCTGCTGCTGCAGCGGCGCCCAGGCGAATTCCGGATAATATTGCCGCATCATCCGGCCGACATAGGCGGTGAGATTGTCGAACTTCTCGGTGCGCTCGCGCAGCGGCGAATCGAAGAACGGGGTGAGAATTCCCGCCAGCGCGCCGAACGCGGTGGCATCGGTGCCGCACGGCGCATCGCCCATCAGATACGGCTTGTCGCCGAGTTGCACCGACAGCGCGAACAGCGAGCGGATCGCGAGATCGACGTCTTCGTCCGGCCCGTGGCGGCCGAGCCCGCTCAGCAGATAGTTCTCGGCAACGCGGAACTGGGCGTCCTCGCGCATCTTGTCGCGCATAAGGTCGGGCGCGCCGTCGAAGAAATGCGCGGGCCCCTTGGCGAAATTGGTGTCGTCGACCCAGCGCGCGCCGACCAGCGCCCAGTAGACGTGATGCTCGATCATGCGCTCGAAGGCCCAGGCCTGGGCGCGCGCCTGCAGGCTGAGCGGCGCGTCGAAGTCGAAGCCGTATTTGCCCTCGATATGAGCGCGGATGAAGGTCGAATCGGCGATCGTCTCGCCGTCGTCGGCGATGAACGGCAGCTGGCCCTTGGGAGAGGCCGGCGGCATCGCCTTCTCCTTGCGATAGTCGAGCCCGGCCATCTTGAGCTGGACCTCGGTTTTGGTCACGAAGGGGCTGATTTCCGGCAAGCCGAAGCCCGTGCCAAAGCCAAAAAGCGTAATCATATGAAGCTCCCGATCGCCTGTGGTCGTGAATTGAAGCTAGCCGTCCCCTGCTGCCAGCATGGTGTCAGCAGTAGTGGCATTCACTGTCGAACGGGCCGACGGGTGCGAGGCGGCGAACCGCCTCGCGAACGCGCTTGACCAGCCGTGCCCGCCCGTAGGACCAAACCGTGCTGATCGACTGTGCGATCAGCGCGACCAGGGCCCAGCGCAGGTCGCCGGAGGTGGAGTAGACCGTGACCAGCTGTTCCAGCGCAAAGCCTTGCGCCTGCCGGAAACCGAGTTCGTCAAGATTCGTCATGGACAAATTCCCTTCACTTGAGGTGTTGTCCTGATATAGCCCCCACCTGCTGCCAACATGCTGTCAGCAGCAGCCGGACGGGACCCAGAAAAGTCTGCGCACCGAGAGACCACGAGACCCGTCAAGACACTCGTCAAGACAGCCGCCGAGAGAGCTGACAAAGACACGTGCCAAGAGAGCGATCGAGAGAGTTGCCATGAGACGCGCCGACCGGCTGTTTCAGATCATCCAGGTGCTCCGCCGCACCCGTAAGCCTTTGACCGCCGATGCAATCGCAGCCGAGCTCGAGACATCGAAGCGGACGATCTATCGCGACATCGCCAGCCTGATCGAACAGCGGGTGCCGATCCGCGGCGAGGCCGGCATGGGCTACATCCTGGAGAAGGGATTCGACCTGCCGCCCTTGATGCTGACACCCGACGAGATCGAGGCCTGCGTGCTCGGCGCGCAATGGGTGGTCGGCCACGCCGATCCGGCGCTGGCGCGCGCGGCCGAGGACCTGATGGCCAAGATCGCCGAGACCGTGCCCGACCGGCTGCGGCCGTTCGTGCTGGAGCCGGCAAGCCGGGCCCGCTCGGCCTGGAACCGGGAGCCAGACCGCATCGACATGGTCAGGACCCGCAGCCAGATCCATGAGGGCAAGAAGATCACGCTGAACTATCGCGACGAGCATGGCCGCGATAGCGAGCGCACGATCTGGCCGATCGCGGTCGGCTATCACGAGGCGGTGCGGCTGCTCGCCGCCTGGTGCGAGCTGCGCAGGGATTTCCGCAGCTTCCGCATTGACCGCGTGGTCACGGCGGTCTATCACGACGAGAAATATCCGGAGCGGCGCGACCTGCTCAGGGCGCGCTGGCGGCGCAGCCTGGTCTGGGAAGCGCCGAGGGACACCTGATGGCCGACGACACGATCGACGCGGCCGACGGAAACCCCTGCCAGTCCTGCGGTGCCTGCTGCAGCTATTCGGAGAACTGGCCGCGCTTCACCATCGAGGACGACGCGCAGCTCGATCTGATCCCGGCGCGATTCGTCAACGCGCGACAATCAGGCATGCGCTGCGAGGGCGACCGCTGCTCGGCGCTAGCGGGCCGGGTCGGAGAAGCAACGCGCTGCGAGATCTACGCGGTGCGGCCGGAGGTGTGCCGGACCTGCCAGCCGGGCGACGCGGAATGCGCGATGGCGCGGCGCCGGCACGGGCTGCCGCTCATCCCGAGCGTGCAGCCGGGTTGAGCACGGCTCTTTTATTTGCGCATGATCTCCGCGCAAACGCGTTCCGCGTTTGTCGCGAGGGAAAACCGGTTTCCACTTCTCCGGATCATGCTTAAGCCGTCACGGTCACCGTCTCGCTGACGTCCTCGTCGTCGAGGTCGTCATCGACAACAGGCGCGAAGGTCGACAGCGGCTTGGTCGACAGCGTGATCGGCTTGCGGCCGCCATGCGAAACGGTCGCGGCGCGGACCGGCTCGCGCGACAGCGCGTAGAGCGTCGAGCCGACACGGCCACCGGAATTCACCAGCTCCCACTCGCTGCAACTCGACGCGATCGCGACCGCGAGTGCGTGCAGATGGCTGCGGCGATAGCAGAACAGCGCGAGCTGCGCCCTGACATCGGGCGCGACATTGGCAACCAGCAACGAGAGCCCGTTCGGATTGGCGCGATACATCTGGCCGAGCAGGTCGTCGGCAACCGGGCAGGCATCGTTCTCGAAGGCGTCGCGGCTTGAAAACATTTGCAAATCCCCCTCGATCGGGAAGATGCCGCGTAATCCTCTAACGAAAGGTTAACCACGGCCTCCGGTCGCTTCCGGAGGGTCTTGCCCGTTGCGCGCGAATCACATCCGCCCGCCGCGGCCCGGCTGGCTTCCTGGTCCAGGATGTGAGGAAAGGTGCGCGCGAACCGCTCAGTTCGCGGCCATGTAGATCGACAGCGCGAAGCCGGTGAGGTGGTGCAGCGCCTGGTCGACCCCGATCAGGGTCCAGAACCAGGGATGGCCGGATTCCAGCGTCACGCCGAAATGCGAGGCGCAGATGCCCTTGCAACGATCGACGATGATGTGGATCACGAAGTCAATGAAGGCGACGTACCAGAACCGCGGCGCCACCACCAGGATCAGCGCCAGCGCGACCGCGAGATGGACCAGGCAATGCGCCAGCAGCGGCATGGCCCAGCCGGTCTTCTGGTCCTTGCCGATCGCCATCCAGGCATTCTGCAGCATGAAGTCGGCGATGATGTGCTTTGCGGTGAGAAGCAACATCCATCCCACCAGGGCACCAACCGACACCGACGATGACATGGAGGGAAACAACAAGCTGACGCCCTTTTACTTCGATGAATGTGATTGCAAGAAAATCCGGGTCAGGCCGTCAGCACAATTCCGCAAACCGAAGCGTGTCTCATTTATGACATCTCCGGCGCCGGAATGCACCTGCGCCTCGTCGAAAATCACATCTCGGTCCGGCCGTCGATAGTGGCAATGGTCATGTGGCATCGCGGCGCAGGCCGGCCGGGATTAAGGTTACGGCCGGCGGCCGGTTTGCATTCCCCCCGGGGAGGTATATCGTCGGCAACATAGGAAATTTTCTTTCTTTTATAGTCATTTACGGATTCACCGGGCAGCGCCGCGCCGATCGGGTTGTTGCGGCAACGGGCCGTCCCGGACGGGTGATGAGCCAGGTGATCAGCCATGAGTGCCGAAGCCCCCTCGCCTGCGCCGACGCCGCCGCGCCCTCCGGTCGCCAAACCGGTCGTCAAGACCAACCGCGCACAGATCATCGTCTTCACCCTGCTGACGCTGCTCCTGAGCGCGGTCACCGTGATCGGCGGCCGCCTCTGGTTGCGCAATTCCGAAACGCTGGTGTTCGCGGTCGGCGATGCCAACGGCCCGGAGGCGAAATTCGCCGCCAAGCTCGCTATCGTGCTGAAGAACAATTCGTCGCGGCTGCGGCTGAAGATCGCGCCGAACCCCGACATCGCCAAGGCGCTGGCGCAATTCGATCGCCGCGACGCCTCGCTTGCCATCCTGCGCACCGACGCAAGGGTGCCGCCGCGTGCCCGCGCCATCGCGATCCTCGAGCATGACGTGGTGCTGGTGCTCAGCCCCGGCGGCAAGAAGATCAAATCGCTGAGCGAGCTCAAGAAGAAGCGGATCGCGGTCGTCGGCGACGGCGAGAGCAACGTCAATTTCGTCCGCAGCGCGCTCGAGATTGCCGACAGCCCCGAAGCGGCGCAGCGGGTACAGCAGGCGCCGCCGAACACACCTTTCGACAAGCTGTTCGCCTCCGGCTTTGCCGCCGTGATCGCGATCGAGCATGCCTCGAAGATCGTGAAGGACAAGACCTACGAGCAATATGCCAAGCGCGCCGGCGGCTTCACGCTGAATGCGATCGACGCGGCCAAGGCGCTGGCGCGCAAATACCCGGCGATTTCGGAGGAGACGGTCTCGACCGGCATGCTGTCGTCCTCGCCGGCGATCCCCGATGACGAGGTCGACACCATCGGGCTGGAATGGCTGCTGGTCGCGCAATCCTCGATGTCCACGACGACAGCCGCCGAGCTCGCGCGCATCATCTATGAGAACAAGTCGGAACTCGCGCTCGACGACGGCTTCGCCTCCAAGATCGAGCCGGCGGCGACCGACAAGGACGCCTTCATCGTCGCCCATCAGGGCGCCGCCGAATACATCAACGACGATACCAAGTCGTTCATGGATCGCTACAGCGACGTGATGTATCTCGCTGCCGCCGCGCTCAGCATCATCGGCTCGATCTTCGCCGCGATCTACACCAAGATCACCCGCGTCGCACCGGAGAAGGCCAGCGAGCTGGCGGGCAGGATCCTCGACATCGGCGAGCGCGTCGAGCACGCCACCTGCGCCGAGCATCTCGACGAATTGCAGGACGAGCTCGAGGCGATCCTGCGCGGCGCGGTGACCGGCCTGCGCGACGGCACCGTTTCCGGCGACGGAATGGACACGTTCAAGCTCGGCTACGAATTGGTCCGCGACGAGATCGCGCTGCGCCGCGATCACCTCAAGCGCCACCCGGCGACGCCGGACGAGAACCTCGTGGTGGTGAAGGCGGCGAATGGGTGAAACCAAGCCGTTGGCTACGTACACCTGTCGTCCCTGCGAAAGCAGGGACCCATACGCTGCGGCTTGTGTTGTTGAAGGGACTCGTCGTTCCGACGACGCGGGTCAATCAGCATCGGTGGTTATGGGTCCCTGCTTTCGCAGGGACGACAGGGAATATGTTGCGCGGGCTACTACCCGGCCGCCGCGTCCGTCGGCGTCGCGGCGGCATCGAGCTGCCGTCCCTCGTGATCCATGTGCAGGTAGTTCGGGTTGAACAGGCCGGCTTGCATCAGCCGCTCGAGATTGGGGACGACCAGGGTCTTTCCTTTCAGTACGATCAGGCCGCCGGCGCGCAATTCCTGCAGCGTTCGGTTGACGTGAACCTTGGAGAGCCCGGTGGCATCGGCGAGATCGCCCTGGGTCAGCGGGAAATCGCAGCTGTCGCCCTGGGTCAGGCCAGCGGCACGCAGCCGGAGCCAGATCTCGCACAGCAGATGGGCCATCCGCTCCAGCGCCGTTCGCTGGCCGAGGCTCATGGTCCATTCGCGCTGGATCGCCGCGTTGACCAGGGTTTCCCACCAGAACGCGGTCACGATGCGCGGATGTCCGGCGGCGACCTTGTCGAAGAATTCGCGGGAGAGGTCGGCGATCGACACTGAGGTGACGGTACCGATCGAATGATCCATCTCGCGCAGGATGAAGACGTTCACATCGCAAATGTCGCCGGGCAGGAAGAAAGCCACGATCTGACGCCGGCCGTCCTCGAGTTGCTTGTAGCGATAGGCCCAGCCGGACAGGATCAGATGGACGTCCTTCGGCTTCTCGCCTTCGCGGACGATGTCGACCCGCGGACCGAAATGCCGGACGCGCTCGGTGGACGCGCGATTGAGAAGAACGTGGTCTACCGGCGAAAGCCGTGCAAACTGCTCCAATTTCCGGATTAGCGACGGCAACGACATTGGTCTCCCGCATGTTCAATCGGGCAACTGCAGGACCGACTTCAATTACGTATGTTACATTGCACAGCATTGGGCGTATGTTCACTAGTGAACATACGCCCCAAGGATACGACGGTAATGTCGGCAACTGCCATACGGGTCAGCTCCGGTGGGGCGCCAGTGAAGTGCGGGCCCGGCGCCGCTCAGACGAACGGCACGCCGTAATATTCGTTCACCGCGCGCGTGGCGCCGATATCCGACCAATTCCAATCCCGCTCGCTGACGTATTTCGGCGCGCCGCGCAGCTGGCTCTCGGTGACGCCGGTGACATAACCGCCCAGCCTCGTGTCGTATTTGAGCGACTGCCAGGGCAGCGGATAATGGTCGTTGCCGAGACCGAGAATGCCGCCGAAGCCGAGCACGGCGTAAGACACCCGCCCGCTCTTCTTGTCGATCATCACCCGTTCGATCGAGCCGATCTTGCGCTCGTCGGAGCCATAGACCGCGGTGCCCTCGACCTTGTCGCTGCCGATCAGGTTTCCGACCTCCTTCTCGTCCATCGCCATGTCAGTTCTCCGTTGATCCCTCGACGCCAACAGTCGACCCGGGTCATCGTTCCTGCCGCATTACCGCGATTGCTGCAAAGCGGAACGTCGTTCAGCCTGTTGGAGGATCGCCGCGGTCGTCTGATGTCATGCCAGATCCCGGCGTCTTGTCGGCATCGTTCAATTTCGGATCACGCGTCGCTTCGCGCGCATTGGACTTTCGCGGGTCGGTCTTGTGCGCGGTTTGCGCGCGCTGCTTGTCGGCCGGCTGTTCCTGCCCCTTGTTGTCCTTCACGATACCCTGATTGGAATGTGCCATTGATGGTGTCCTTCTTGGCTTATGTCCTTCTTGTTTCCTTGGCTGCCTTGCTTGAAGACATGCGGGCCCCGGCGATCAAATTCGCCGAGGCCCGTCACCGGAGTGGTCCACCGCCTTTCGGGGAGCAAAGCAGCGAACGCACGGGTGTTACGCAGAGCGCCGAAGATCGTTCCTGCGGTCTTGCGCGATCCTTGGTCCCGATCCTTGGTCGCGATTTTTGGTCGCGACTTTGGGCGCGTGTTTTTTCAATTCGCCCGATGTCATGGGTTAACGACGGCATCCGGGGAACAAGCCTAGTATTGCTGGTTCCAGCTCGGAGACGGCATGATCAAGAAGAAGCGCAACAGGTCGCGGCCTCCCGGATCGTTCGAAAACCGCTTGCAGAAATTCGCCGAAGATTCGCGCATTGCGGCACGCAAGCTGCCGCCGGGACGGGAACGCGAAACGCTGATGAAGAAGGCCAGACAGACCGAGACTGTGATGGAAGTCAGCGAGTGGCTGACGTTCCGCAAGTAGCCGCGAGTCGCAAAGGAGAGCTGCGATGATCGAGGAACGGTTTGACTCACGCACGCTGTTCGCCATGAACGCTGCGCTCGATCGCGTTTGCGCAGACGCACCTCACGGCGAGGAACATGACACCCGCCGCCGCGTTGCCAGATACATCATCAAATGCGCCAAGAACGGCAGGACGACGCTCTCCGAGCTGACCGAAGCCGGACAGCAGGCGCTGGCCAAGGCCACCGCCGCGGCGGGATAACCGGCGCAATTGCCCTGTTGCCCTCGGCCCTCAGCAGAGGCAGCTACGCATGCGCATTGCAATCAGCATCGGCCTGCTGGCCTTTCTGGCCGCCGTCGGCGCCTACGCCTATGAAGGCCTGACCGTGGACGCTCCGGTACCGACCTACGGCATCGTGGTGTTCACGATCGGCATTGCGCTTCTGGCTGCGGTTTGCATCGGCCTGATGGGCCTGTTGTTCTATTCCAGCCGCCGCGGCTACGACGAGCCGCCGCATGTGAAGCGGTAGAGAGCGGGAATGCAACGCACTCGAGCCCGTCACCGTCATCCTGAGGAGCGCGGAACGCGCGTCTCGAAGGATCGACGGCCCGCCTGTGGCCGTGCATCCTTCGAGGCTCGCCCAGCGGCGCAATTGCGCCGCAAGGCTCACACCTCCAGCGACAAAGGCTTCGCCTTTGCGCGGGGATGACGGGTCAAGCACTCTCGTTCAATGCGACTCAACCGCCGGCGCCCGCGCGCGAATCTCCGCGACCTTGCGCTTCAGCGCTGCCTGCCGCGGATCGGGCAGGATGGCGGCGCGCGCTTCCGCAATGGCGTCGGCAAGATCGGGAAGCACGAGCACGCCGTCGAAGGTCGGCTTGGCGAGCCCGTCGATGATCACGTGCCAGTCCGCGATGCCCTGGCGGTAGGGATCGCCGTAACCCTGGATCATGGTCGCGGTCTGCACGACCGCCGGGGCGGCGCTCGGCTGCTTGGTCAGGCTGCGATCGATCATGTGCAGCCAACGCTCGACCCAGACGCGTTCCCTGGCATAGCGTCCCGAGAACAGCCGCCAGCGCTTCAGGCCCGCCTCGATCCTGAGCCGGCGAACGCTGAAGCGGTTGTTGGCGCTGAAGCGAATCGAGACCCGGCGACGCCGCCAGCCGAATTGATCCAGCACGCCGAGCACCGGATCGGCGACCACCGCCGGCAAGGCGTCGATCAACTCGTCAAGGCGAAACTTCTTGACGTCGTCGGCCGAGCGCGCCGCAAGGCCGCCCACCGCATTGACTTCGCCAAGCTTGAGCTGCGCGATGCGGATCGCGTCCTCATAGGCCATGCGCCCCGCCATCAGGCGGGCGATCTCGGCAAGCAGGGCGTCATCGACGCCGCGGCGGCCGGCGAAGCGCTTGAGCCGGTCGATATAGAGCTGGGCGTAGCTCGTGCTCTGATAGGCGATCAACAGATCGATGGCCTTGGTGACGGCCGGCCCGAGATGGTCCGGGCAGGCGTCGGGCAGCACCGGCGGCCCCTCGTCCTCATCGCCGATGATGTCGGCAAAGAGGTAACGGAGCGAAGCCAGGAGACCGTCGTCATCCGGCACTGCGGCGCCTCCAGAACTCGTCACGGGGCTCATGCAGGTTTTGGCTCCGCAACCTGTGGGGTCGTGTGCTGCGCGAGCTGCTGCTCGAGCGTCGAGATATTCTGGAACAGGCGGGCGCTGGCGAGGCGCAGGAAGTAAAAGCCGAACGCCGGGTTCTGGACGTAGAGCTGCTCGACCTGGTCATAGGTCACCGACAGCACCATGCCGGTCTCGACGCACTCCAGCGTCTGGGTTCGCGTGTTCGACGGCGACAGCATGCCGAACTCGCCGACGAGGGCGCCGACCGGCAGCTCGATGCCGGATTCGACCAGGCGGAAGCGGCCGCTGACAATGTAGAACATGCTGTCGGCCTTCTCGTCCTTGTAGAACAGGACTTCGCCCGCGGTGCATTTGCGTTCCGTCGTGAACGGCTTGAGCCATTCCATCGACAGATCGCTGCTGACCGATTTCTTCACGTTGCGGACCAGTTGCAGCATCTGGTGCAGCCGATAGGTGTTCACCGGCAGCAGCACGGCATGCAGAATCAGCGTCGCATAATTGTGCGTCGGGACGGCGGTCGCGATCAGGATGATGTTGGTCAGGATGGCGAAGACGCGCAACGGGATCATGGTGCGCATTGACAGCGTGGCGACCACGAAGATCGAAGCGAAGAGACTGCCGGCAGCGCCGGCGTGCTGCGCGAGATGTGAGGTATCCATCGGAAACCAGCCAATGCTCAAGAAGTGAATAAGATCGTCTTATTAGTCGCTTCATTCCGGCCCGGGTCGCATCAGCGACCAGCATCCCTGATATACGGGGAAAAAGCGACGATTTGTTCGATTTCTCACATTCGCGGGCGCAAAAACGGGCCAACATGGTTAGGCCTTTCGTCCAACAGATGCGGTCGTCTTCCCCAGCGATCATGCCGCCACGGCCTGCGCGTTGACGGCCTCAACCGGGAGAGGCACGTTGTGCCATCGGCTCCGCGGTTCGCAGGGCCTCAATTCCAGAAGTTCACCGACAGGCAAGCTCCGTTCCGATGTCCAAGCGGCTCGTCCTTCCGGCTTTGACGCGCTTCGTTTCCGCCACCGCCGGCCGCAACATGACCACGGCAGCCTATGTCGCGGTCGCGGCCGGCGTCGCCACGATGACGCTGCTGACGGTCGCGCCGACCCATGACGCGGCGCCGGGCTGGGTCGATGCGCTGCTGTGGGCCTGCCTTGCCTATTTCGTGTTCGAATGGCTGGTGCGGCTGCGCCACATGGGTCGGCAGGGCAAATTCTGGTTCTACGCGCTGTCGAGCGCCGGCATCGTCGATGCGATCGGCGCGCTGGCCGTGCCGGTGGCCTTGCTGTCCGGCGTCGAGCCGAAAACCGCCTGGCTGCTCGGCGTGCTCTGGGTGCTCAAGGTGGTGCCGGGCATTCCCGGCCTGCGCCAGCTCCGGCGCGTGCTGGTGGTGGAGTCGGGGCCGCTGCTCAGCGTGCTCGTGATCTTCCTGATGGTGGTGTTCCTGGCCTCCGTCGCGGAATATTTCCTGGAGCGGGACGTCCAGCCGCAGACCTTCGGCAGCGTGCCGGCGGCGCTGTGGTGGGCGGTGGTGACGCTGACCACGACCGGCTATGGCGACGTGGTGCCGATCACCCCGCTCGGCCGCGTGGTCGCCGCCATGGTGATGATCTCGGGCCTCGGCGTGTTCGGGCTGTGGACCGGTATCCTGGCGACCGGCTTTGCCGCCGAAACCCGCCGCGACAATTTTTTGAGAACCTGGGAGACCGTCAGCAAGGTGCCGTTCTTCGCGCATCTCGGCCCGGCCGCGATCGCCGACGTCACCCAGGTGCTGCGGACCATGGACCTGCCGCCGCGCACCATGATCATCCGCAAGGACACCAATGGCGACTGCATGTATTTCGTCGCCGCCGGCGAGGTCGAGGTCGACCTGCCCGGACGCAAGGTGAAGCTCGGCGAAGGCGAGTTCTTCGGCGAGATGGCACTGCTCGGCAACGCAAAGCGCGGCGCCAGCGTCGCAACCAGCAAGGTGACCAAGCTGTTGGTGCTTGACCTGGTCGATTTCCGCCTGTTGATGGCAAGGCATCCCGATCTCGCCGAGACCATCGATGCCGAGGCGAAGCGGCGCGAACGTGAGAATCAATGATGGAGACCAAGATGGCTGACGCGGCCGACACCGCCAGCGGACCCTTGCTCGAAATCGCGGGCGCGCGTGCAACGATCCGCCTCAACCGGCCGAAGCATCTCAACCGCCTGCAGGCCGAGGACCTCGGCGAGCTACTGAAACTGTTCGACCGGATCGAGGCCGATCCTGCGATCCGCGTGCTGGTGCTGACCGGAACCGGCCGCGCGTTTTCCGCCGGCTACGACCTCAACTCGGTGGCCGAGCGCGCGGTGAGCGCGAGCGAGCAGCAGAGCGCGGGCTCGGCGTTCGAGGTCGTGGTCAACCGCCTCGAGGATTTGAGCGTGCCGACGATCTGCCGGCTCAATGGCGGCGTCTATGGCGGCTCGACCGACCTCGCGCTCGCCTGCGACTTCCGCATCGGCGTCGATAGCGCCGAGATGTTCATGCCTGCGGCGCGGCTCGGGCTGCACTATTACAAGAGCGGCATCCAGCGCTACGTCACGCGGCTCGGCGTCGACAACGCCAAGATGCTGTTCCTGACCGCGCAAAGGATCACGGCGCCGGAGATGCTGCGGATCGGCTACCTCACCGCGATGGTGCCGCTCGACCTGCTCGACGAGGAGGTCGACAAGCTCGCGACGATCCTGGCGGGCAATGCCCCCAAGGCGATGGCCGGCATGAAGCGCGCAATCAACGAATTCGCTCGTGGCGAGCTGGATGCGGCCGCCGCCGACCAGCGCCACCGCGACAGCATGCGCGGCGACGAGATCAAGGAAGGCATCAAGGCCTTCGCCGAGAAGCGGGCGCCGAGGTTTTGACCTATCAGTCCCGTCACCCTGAGGAGCGCGGAACGCGCGTCTCGAAGGGCCGACGGCCCGGCTGGTGGCCGTGCATCCTTCGAGGCTCGCTCCGCTCGCACCTCAGGATGACGGATTTAGCAATGCGCCAGCCGTGGCGCCACCCTCACTAGACTAAGTCACCTCACGCCCGCTTGCTTCGCATCGCGCGCGTCTGCGCGATCTCCGGGTCGCGGGCGAGCGCCTGGTAGCGCTTGCTGTCGACGGCGTAGAGCGCGATGCGGCCCTCGGCGTCGGCATGGACACCCCAGCCGAAGCGCTTGCCGAGCGGCGAGGCGCGCATGCAGGCCTGGCCGCGCGAGAAGAACGTCTCGCGGACGAGGCTGCGCGCCTTCTTCGCGGCTTTCGCATCGAGCGCGCGGCCGGCCGCCGACGTCGCGAACACGACGTCGTCGGAGGTGTACTTGTATGGCGCGCCCGCGATCATCTGGTATTGCAGCACGGCAACCGTCGGCTGGCCGCCGCGCGGCTGCGGCTCCTCGCCGCGCTGCGCCGGACAATCCTCGGCAACGCGGATCAGGGTGTTGAAGCAGTTGGTGCTGTGCAGGACTTTCGCCATCGGCCCGATCCGTATCACACTCCGGCGGCCGCCGCATGCTGCGCCGTCATCTCGTCGTCGGCCTTCGATATCCGCTGGAAAGCCGGGCGCGCGGCGATGCGTTCGGCATAGCGGACGAACACGTCCCTTTTCGGCACGATGCCGAACATCATGGTCCAAGAGAGCGCGATGCCCCAGAGGATGTCCGCCGCCGTGAACTGTTCGCCGAGCAGATAGGGCCCCTTAGCCAGCTGCGCCTCCAGCGCGCCCAGCATGGTGTCGTAATCGGCATAGGGCGACTGCGTGATCGGCGCCGGCTCGCGCTTCATGAAATGGTCGATCACGGCCGGCTCGAACGAGGAACCGTAATAGGCGATCCAGCGCAGATACGGGCCGCGACGCGGGTCGGTCAGCGCCGGCGTCAGGCCGGCCTGCGGAAACAGATCGGGGAGATAGATGAAGATCGCGACCTGTTCGGTCACCAGCGCGTCGCCAAGGCGGATCGCCGGCACCTTGCCGAGCGGATTGATAGCGAGATAGGCGTCCTTGCGCTGCTCGCCCGCCTTCATGTTGAGAACGTGCAGATCATAGGGCGCGCCGAGCTCCTCCAGCAGCACGCGGGTGCCGGTGGCGCGGCTCTGCGGCGAATAATACAGCGTGATGCGGTCGGTGGTGGTGGTCATGGGCGGGTCTCCTTGCGCCGTCGGGGGCATGGCCTCCTTATGTCCGCCTATACCTGACATCTTGTGTCAGGTATGATCTGGCCATGCGCGCGAGCCGGCTGTTTTCCATCCTCACCACCCTGCAGGCACGGGGGCAGGTCACCGCGCCTGAGCTGGCGGAAGCCTGCGAGGTCTCGGTGCGCACGATCTATCGCGACATCGACGCGCTCGCCGCCGCCGGCGTTCCCGTCTATGCCGACCGCGGCGCCGAGGGCGGCTATCGTCTGCTCGACGGCTATCGCGTGCGGCTCAACGGCCTGTCGCAGGGCGAGGCCGAGGCGCTGTTCATCGCCGGACTTCCGGGGCCCGCCGCCGCGCTCGGCCTCGATGCCGCGATGGCGGCGGCGCAGACCAAGCTGATGGCGGCGCTGCCGGAGAACCTGCGGCCCAGCGCGAGAGGGATGCAGCAGCGCTTCCATCTCGATGCGCCCGGCTGGTTCGGCGAGACCGAGGAGCCGAAGCATCTGCGCGCCATCGCCGGCGCCGTGCTGCGCGAGACCATGCTCGAGATCCGCTACCAGAGCTGGAAGGCCGAGAAGCGGCGGCGCGTGGCGCCGCTCGGCCTCGTGCTGAAGGGCGGCAGCTGGTACCTCGCCGGCCTTGTCGACGGCAATGTGCGCACCTATCGCGTCGCACGCGTGCTGGACTGCGCGACGCTGGAGACGCCGTTCGCGCGACCCGCGGAGTTCGACCTCGCCGCCTATTGGGGCGCCTCGATCGAGCGGCTGGAGGCCGAGCTGCATCCGAACGGGGCCACGGTGCGGCTGTCGCCGCTCGGGCTGAAACTGTTCGACGCGCTGGCGCACCCTTACGTCAAGGCGCGGATGCGGCTCACCGATGGCACCGACGCCGACGGCTGGCGGCTCGCCACCATGCCGGTCGGCAAGACGGTGTGGCACGCGGCGACCGAATTGCTGCGGCTCGGCGCCGAGGCCGAGGTGGTCGCGCCGCAAGAGTTGCGCGAGAAGATGGCCGAGCTGACCGGCGCGATGGCCGCCCGCTATGCCGAGGCGCCGCCGCGCCGCGCAGTGGCGGGCGCTAAAGCGCGATGAGATTGGGTTGAATGGAGTCGCAGGAGCAGTGCGCTCCCTCGCCCCGTTCTTACGGGGAGAGGGTTGGGGTGAGGGGCTGTCTCCGCGCATACGGTGATAGCTGCGCTTGCTGAGGCTCCCCCTCACCCGGAACGCATCTAACGATGCGTTCCGACCTCTCGCCGCGCGCGGGGCGAGGTGGAGCAGAGTCTGCGGTTCGCTGCTTGCTAGTAGCGGCTGTCGGAGCTGATGACGAAGCGGTCGAAAAAATTCACCGGCAGGATTTCGAACCGATCCAGCGTCAGCGTAATCCCGGTCACGAAGTCGACGCCCTTGATCGTGCCCTCGAGATCGATCCGGCGGCCGCGACGCAGGCCGCGCGTTTCCGGATGTTGCTCGATGTCGAGATAGGCATAGATCGGATTGTCGAGCCGCGAATGGCGATGCCAGCCGCGCTGCAGAAAGCTGAATTGCAGCACCGAGCCCGCGCCCCAGTCGATCGCGTCGAAGAAGCGGGTCTTCCAGGCGACCTGCTGGCCCAGATAATGCGCGGCGATGAACGCGTCGCGCTCGAGCGCAGGCAGACGGTGCAGCTGCCAGCTGATCTCAGCCGGCGTCAGGGAGGCGTTATTCGCCATTTTTGTTCTTGTCGTTTCTTTGTAGCTTTTCTTGTCCTCGGCGGGGGGTGAACCGACCTTCCCGCCTTGAGGAAATTATACATCGACGAATGTGACAGTGTCTTCCACGGTTGCACGCGACGTGCGGTAGCTGTTCACCTTTTGCGCGTGATCGGCATAGCCGAACGAGATACCGCAGACAACCCGGCGATCGTCGGCCAGGTTGAAATGACGGCGGATCAGCCCGGAATGGCGCGCGATCGCCGCCTGCGGGATGGTGCCGAGCCCGAGCGCCTGCGCCGCCAGCATGAAATTCGAGACATAGCCGCCGCAGTCGATCGCACCATAGATGCCGAGCGGCTCGTTGGTGTGGATCACGGCAATGTGCGGCGCACCGAAGAAATTGTAGTTCTCCAACGCCTGTTTTGCGTAGGCCGCCTTGTCGCCGCGCGCGATGCCGAGCGTGTTGTAGAGCTGGAAGCCGCTTTCGCGGCGGCGCTCCAGGTAGACCCCGACATATTCGCGCGGTGGCGTGAAGTCGTAATCCTCGGCGATGCCGCGCGAGGCCTCCGCATAGATCGCCTTGCGAAACCGCTCCTTGGCCTCGCCGGAGACGATGAGCACCTGCCAGGGCTGGCTGTTGCACCAGGACGCGGTGCGCTGCGCGGTCGACAGAATGTGCTCGATGACATCGCGCGGCACTTCGCGCGGCTGGAACGCGCGCACCGAGTAGCGCTCGTTGAGCAATTCCTCGAGCGCGCCGATGCGGTCCTCGGTCGCGTAACGCGGCTTGGTGGTGGCATCCATGCTCAGCGCCCCTTGGTCGGGATCTTGTTGTAGGGCACGTCCTTGTCGACGCGGATGTCGCCGGGCAGGCCCAGCACGCGCTCGGCGATGATGTTGCGCAGGATCTCGTCAGTGCCGCCGGCGATGCGCATCGAGGGCGACGACAGCAGCATCTGCTGGAACTGGCCGTTGGCCTGCTCCTCATCGGTGCCGGTGAGGCTGCCCGCCGCGCCCTCGAGGTCCATCGCATAGGTCGCGATATCCTGCAGCATCAGGCCGGAGACGAGCTTGCCGATGGAGTTTTCCGGCCCCGGTCGCTCGCCCTTCGACAGCGCCGAGATGGCGCGGTAGCTGGTGTATTTCAGCCCGCTCGCCTTCACCGCCCAGCTCGCAAGCTTGGAGCGCACCGCCGGATCGTCGATCGCAAGACCATCCTCCAGCATCAAGCTGGAGCAGAACTCGAACATCTCGGGCACGCCGGTGGCGAGCCGCGCGCCGATCGACATGCGCTCGTTCATCAGCGTGGTCAGCGACACGCTCCAGCCCTCGCCGACCGCCCCCAGCCGCTGGCTGTCCGGGATCACCACGTCGGTGAAATAGACCTCGTTGAACTCCTGCATGCCGTTGGCTTGCTTGATCGGCCTGACCTCGACGCCGGGGCTCTTCATGTCGAGGAAGAACATGGTGAGGCCCTTGTGCTTCGGCACATTCGGATCGGTGCGCGCGATCAACAGGCCGTAGTCGGAGTAATGCGCGCCTGAGGTCCAGATCTTCTGGCCGTTGACGACCCAGTTGTCGCCCTTCTTCTCGGCGCGGGTGCGAAGCCCCGCGACGTCGGAGCCGGCCGACGGCTCCGAGAACAGCTGGCACCAGATCTCCTCGCCGGAGGCGAGTTTCGGCAGATATCGGCGCTTGGCCTCTTCGCTGCCCCAGGCCATCACGGTCGGGCCGCACATGCCCTCGCCGATCTGGAACGGCTGGGTCAGCTTGCCGTAGACGCCTTCTTCCTGCTGCCAGATCACGCGCTCGATCGGGGTGGCGCCGCGGCCGCCATATTCCTTCGGCCAGTGCAGGCAGGCCCAGCCGCCCTCCGCCTTCTTCTTCTGCCAGGCCTTGCCGACCTCGACCATGTCGTGCCTGGCGAGCCTGATACGGCCGAGCGACGACTTCGAGAGCTCCTCTTCGAACTCCTTCGGCGCGTTGGCCGCGATCCACTTACGGGCGATGGCGCGGAACTCGGCTTCCTGCGGCGTGTCATCGAAATTCATGGCGAACCTCTTTTACGATCCTAGTGTCACTGTTTCCCCTCATGGTGAGGAGGCGCTTGCGCCGTCTCGAACCATGCGGCCCGACTGGGGCCTCATCCTTCGAGACGCCGCTGCGCGGCCCCTCAGGATGAGGTCATGAAGCTCTTCCCTTGGTCGGGATCTTGTTGAAGGGAACGTCCTTGTCGACCCTGATGTCGCCGGGCAGGCCCAGCACGCGCTCGGCGATGATGTTGCGCATGATCTCGTCGGTGCCGCCCTCGACGCGGGTGCCCGGCGCGCGCAGCAGCATCGCCTGGAATTTGCCGGCGATCTCGGCATCTTCGATCCCGTTCAGCGCGCCGGCCGCGCCCTGCAGATCGAGCGCATAGGTCGCGACGTCCTGGATCATCGAGCCGGCGACCAGCTTGCCGATCGAATTCTCCGGTCCCGGACGCTCGCCCTTCGACAGCGCCGAGATCGCGCGCATGCTGGTGTATTTCAGCCCGCTCGCTTTCACCGCCCAGTTCGCGAGCTTGGAGCGCACCCCGCGATTCTCGATCGCGGGACCATCCTCCAGCATCAGGCTGCTGCAATAGTCGAACAGCTCGGGGAAGCCGGTGGCGACGCCGGCGCCGATCGACATCCGCTCGTTCATCAGCGTGGTCAGCGACACGTTCCAGCCGTCATTGACATTGCCGAGCCGCTGCGAGTCCGGAATCCGCACGTCGGTGAAATAGACCTCGTTGAAGTCGGAGGCGCCGCTCGCCTGCTTGATCGGCCGGACCTCGACGCCCGGGCTCTTCATGTCCAGGAAGAACATGGTGAGGCCCTTGTGCTTGGGCACGGTCGGATCGGTGCGGGTGAGCAAGATGCCGTAGTCGGAATAATGCGCGCCTGAGGTCCAGATCTTCTGGCCGTTGATCACCCACTCCTCGCCGTGCTTCTCGGCGCGGGTGCGCAGGCCGGCGACGTCGGAGCCGCCGGCCGGCTCGGAGAACAGCTGGCACCAGATTTTCTCGCCGGAGGCGAGCGGCGGCAGATAGTTGCGCTTCTGCTCCTCGCCGGCGAACGCCATCATGGTCGGGCCGCACATGCCGTGACCGATGATGAACATCGAGCTGAGGCGGCCGAACGGCCCCTCCTCCTGCTGCCAGATCACGCGCTCGATCGGCGAGGCGCCGCGGCCGCCATACTCCTTCGGCCAATGCAGGCAGGCCCAGCCGGCGTCGGCCTTTTTCTTCTGCCAGGCCTTTGCAACCTCGAGGATGTTGGCGCCCTTGAGCGCAACGCGGCCGAGCGAGGCCTTGCGCAGCTCGTCCTCATACTGCTTCGGCGCATTGGCCGCGATCCAGGCTTTCGCCTCGGCGCGGAATGCGGCCTCCTGCGGGGTGTCGTCGAAATTCATGGTCTGTCATCCTTCGCCGGCGTCGTAGGATGGGTAGAGCGAAGCGAAACCCATCTCTTGGACCACCCGCGTCATGATGGGTTTCGCTGCGCTCTACCCATCCTACAAATCACCAACGGTTACGCCGCGTTCTTCTTGCGCATGCGATCGATCAGCGCGTCTTCCCAATAGGACAGGCTGCCGAGGCCGAGTGCCACCGCATTGGCGCGGCGGTAGTACATGTGGCAGTCGAACTCCCAGGTGAAGCCCATGCCGCCATGGACCTGGATATTGTTCTTGGCGCAGTGCTGGAACGCTTGCGTTGCGCTGATGCGCGCGGCGGCTGCTGCTTCCGGCAATTCGCCGGCATTGGTCGAGAGCGCCCAGGCGCCGTAGTAGCAATTCGAGCGCGCCAGGGTTGCCGACACATACATATCGGCCAGCATGTGCTTGACCGCCTGGAACGAGCCGATCGGACGGCCGAACGCGATGCGGTCGAGCGCATAATCGCGGCCCATCTCCAGCGCGCGGTCGGCGCCGCCGACTTGTTCGAACGCCGTCAACACGGCCGCGCGATCGAGCACCTGGGTGATCACGCTCCAGCCCTCGCCGGTAGCGCCGAGCGGCTCGGCCTTCGCATCCTTGAAGGTGAATTCGGCCTGGCCGCGGGTCAGGTCGATGTTGGTGAGCGACTTGACCTCGACGCCGCCGGCCTTGAGATCGACGATGAACAGGGAAATATCGGACTCGCGTCCGCTCGAGCCGGTGCGCGCGGCGACAACGGCGAAATCGGCGATCGCGCCATCCGGCACCGGCTTCTTGACGCCGTTGAGCGCGCCGCCATTGGCCGTCACCTTGATCGCGTTCGGCGACGGGTTGCCCTTGCCCTCGAACAGCGCCAGCGTGCCGATGGCTTCGCCGGCGGCAATCTTCGGCAGCCACTTCTGCTTCTGCGCGTCACTGCCTGCGAGCAGAATCGCTTCGGCGGCGAGATAGACAGTGGAGGAGAACGGCACCGGCGCCAGCGCGCGGCCCATTTCCTCCGCGATCACGCAGAGCTCGAGATGGCCGGCGCCCGCACCGCCGAACTGTTCCGGGATCGCGACGCCGAGGAAGCCCATCTCGGCGAGGCCCTTCCACAACGCCTTGTCGTAAGGCGCCTTGCCGTCGAGCACCTCGCGTACGGCTTTCGGCGGGCACTGTTCGCTGAGGAATTTCCGCGCCTCGTCGCGCATCTGCTTCTGTTCGTCGGAGAAATCGAAATTCATGGCACTTACCCGCGTTGCTGTTGTTGTTCACAGGATGGGTGGAGCGAAGCGATACCCATCCTGTGCCTGGTTGGAGATGATTGGTTTCGCTGCGTTTGACCCATCCTACGGTCAGTTTAAGATGATCACGTCGTCGCCGGGCTTGCCGGCGTACAGTTTCTCGACCAGTGCGGCGCGGCGTTCGAGGCCGGCGCGCTGGTTGATGTAGCCCTTGTCGGTGAGTTCGTTGCCGTCGATCGACGGCGGCTCGACCATGAGCATCGCACGCGCGATGCGCATGCTGCTGCCGGTGGTGGAAGCGTTGTGCGCCTGCAAGCCCTTCTTCAGGCACGCGACCACCTCGGGATGCCGGATCACGTCCTCGTAGCTGGCATCGGCACTGCCGACGAGCTGGCGGCAGGCATGCAGGTTCGGCCAGCACAGCAGGCCGATGAACTCCCGATCCTGCCCCGCGACCAGCGCGTCGTGCACGACCGGCGTCGCGGCGGCGATTGCATCGGTGCGCAGCGAGCCGACATGGACGAAGGTGCCGGTGGTCAGCTTGAAATCCTCGACCACGCGGCCGGCAAAGATGATGCCCTGCAGCGGGTCTTCGGAGTTCACGAACACGCCGGCATCGCCGATGCAGTAGAAGCCTTCCTCGTCGAACATCTTTGCCGTCAGGTCCGGCTGGCCGAAATAGCCGGGCGTGACGTTGACGCCGCGCAGCCGCAGTTCGAATTTCGAGCCACACGGCACCATCTTCAGCTCGACGCCGGGGAACGGCAGGCCGATCAGGCCGACACGCTCGGTGTCCCAGTAAGTGCCGGTCGAGGTCGGCGCGGTCTCGGTCGAGCCCCAGCCGGTGTAGAACACGATGCGTTCGCCCGTGGTCTTCACCGCCAGTGCCTGCATGCGGTCATAGAGATCGTCGGGCAGCCGCGCGCCGCCATAGGCCATGATCGAGAGGTTCTTGAAGAAGCTCGCGCACAGCGCCTCGTCCTTCTCCATCGCGGCGGCGAGCGCGGCATAGCCGGCCGGCACGTTGGCGTAATAGGTCGGCGACACCTCGCGCAGATTCCTGATGGTCTCCTCGAGCTGGCCCGGCATCGGCCGGCCGTCGTCGATATAGAGCGTGCCGCCGTCGACCAGCACCGGATTGAACGCAGCGTTGCCGCCCATGGTGTGATTCCACGGCATCCAGTCGAGCACCGTCGGGATCGGTCCCTCCGTTTCACGCGGGCGCACCTGCATCATCATCGCCGCGTTGGCGCACATCATCTCCTGGGTGTTGATGACGGCCTTGGGCATGCCGGTCGAGCCCGAGGTGAACAGCAGCTTGCCGACGGTCCTGGGCGTGATCTTCGCGATGGACTCGCCGACCGCAGCCGTCACCGGCGTTGCCGCAAGGTCGGCGAAGGCCGCGCTCCTGATGCCCTCGCAGGGACGCAGGACGTGGACGACCGTGATGCCGGTGAGATCGATTGCCTTCAACGCCTTCTCGAAGGTCGGGCCGTCCTGCACCATTACGACGGCGGGCTTGATCAGGTTGAACAGATATTTGAGCTTGAGATGATCCTGACTCATCAGCGAATAGGCCGGCGACACCGGCGCGGCCGGCAGCCGCGCCTGCATCGCGGCCTGCGTCATCAGCGCGTGCTCGATCGAATTGCCTGACAGGATCGCGACGGGCCGGTCGTCGCCAACGCCGAGATCGAGCAGGCCTTGCGTCAGCGCATCGACGGTGCGCTTGGCTTCACCATAGGAGACCTTGCGCCACTGCCGGTCGGGACCGCCGCGTTGCGCGAGCCAGATCCGCTCCGGCGCCTGCGCCGCCCATTTGGCGAGATAGGCCGGAATATGCGTCTCGTAGGCCTGGAGCGGAATCCGCGACTTCAGGACGACGGCGCCGTCGGCGCGCCGCTCGACCGCGATGTCACGTGCGAGCCAATCCACCTTGCGAAAGGCAGGTTTCGTCAGCATCGCCGCGTCTCCATCCATTTTGCGTCTCCCGGAATTCTTGTCCTTTTGAGGATCTGTTCTCAGCGCCTGATATAGACAGGCTTTCGTTTCTCGAGAAAGGCCCTGATGCCTTCCTGGAAATCTTCCGAGCGGCTGCACAGCACCTGATTGCGATCTTCCATCGCGATCACGGCCTCGATCGAGCCGGCATCGACGCTCATGTTGATGCATTCCTTCGAGAGGCGGAGACCGACCGGCGAGGCCGTCATCATCGCCTCGACATAAGGATTGGCCGCAGCATCGAGATCGCGGGCCTCGACCACCTCGGACACCAGGCCGACCGCAAGCGCGCGGTCGGCATGGATGAAGCGCCCGGTGAGGATCAATTCGGAAGCAACCGACACGCCGACGAGGCGCGGCAGGAAATAGCTGGTGCCGATGTCGCAGCCGCCGAGACCGAGCTTGATGAAGGCGCAATTCATCCGCGCGTTCTTCGCCGCGATGCGGATGTCGGCCGCGAGCGCCAGCGCGAAGCCGCCGCCGGCGGCCGCGCCCTGCACCAGCGCGATGATCGGCTGCGGAGCGCGCCGCATCAGCATCACGATGTCGGCAATGCGGCGCTGCGAGTCCAGCGACTCCGTGACGCCGGGCGGCTCGGCCTGCCCGCCGCGGCGCGCCATCGCGTGCTTGAGGTCGAGCCCGGCGCAAAAATTCGCACCGGCGCCCTTCAGCACCACGACGCGGGTGTCGCGATTGCGCTGCAAGCCCTGGAAGTAGACGTTGAGCGCGTCGATCAATGAAGGATCGAGCGCGTTGAGGCTCTCGGGGCGATTGAGCGTGACCCAATCTGTTCCGTCGTGATGTTCGATCAGCAGCGGCTGAGACACGCGTTACTCCTGCATTTGCGGATGCGGTGCCTGTTATTGCGCCCTCTCCCCTTGCGGGAGAGGGCAAGCGCGGCGGTGCCACGTGCTCGCTTCGGAGAGGGGTGGCCGCGGAGAGAACCCCTCTCCCGGCAGCCTTCGCTGCCGCCCTCCCCCGCAAGGGGGGGAGGGTAAGCAGGCGGAATTCGTCGTTAGCGCGGGGCCATACGGATGGCGCCGTCGAGGCGGATGGTTTCGCCGTTGAGCATCGGGTTCTCGACGATGTGGACGGCTAGGTTGCCGTACTCTGAGGCATCGCCGAGGCGGGCCGGATGCGGCACCTGGGCGCCGAGACTCTTGCGCGCTTCCTCGTTGAGACCCATCAGCAGCGGCGTCAGGAACAGGCCCGGCGCGATGGTGTTGACGCGGATCTTCAGGCTGGCGAGGTCGCGCGCCGCCGGCAGCGTGAGGCCGACGACGCCGCCCTTCGAGGCGGAATAGGCGATCTGGCCGATCTGGCCTTCATAGGCCGCGACCGACGCGGTGTTGATCGCGACGCCGCGCTCCTCGCCGATCGGGGCTTCGGTCGCCAGCCGCTCGGCGAACAGCCGCAGCACGTTGAAGGTGCCGATCAAATTGACGTTGATGATGCGGACGAACTTCGCCAGCGGATAGACGCCGTCCTTGCCGACGATGCGCTGCGAGCCGCCGATGCCGGCGCAGTTCATCAGCACGCGCGCGATGCCGTGCGCGGCCTCGGCCTTGGCAATCGCCGCCTTGATCGCGTCCTCGTCGGTGACGTCGGCATGCAGCGCAACGCCCTTCACCTCGGCGGCGACCTTCTCGGCGTTTTCCTTGTTCTGGTCGATCACGCCGATCTTGGCGCCCTTGGCGGCCATGGCGCGCGCGGTTGCGGCGCCAAGGCCGGAGCCACCGCCGGTGATGAGAACGGCAACGTCTTTCAACTGCATGGATACAACCTTTCCTTGGGCGTTTCTTCTCTAGACTTCGAACTTGTTATCCGGCGGCGACTTCTGCCGTTTCCTTGTCGGGATTGAGCACGCCGCCGAAGATCAAGGCTTCCATATGCTTGATGTACTCGCGGCAGACCTCGTCGGTGACCGGACCGACGCCGACCGCGCGCGACATCGCGTGGCGGCCGAAGAACAGATGATCGCAGGCGCCGATCAGGCTGGTGTAGAACAGCACCGGATCGATCTTGCGGAATTCGCCGGCCTTGATGCCTTCGGCCAGCAGCCGGCGGTGAAAATCCAACAGCGGCGCGACGAAGAATTTCGACACCTCGTTCGCGGCGGCAGGCGAGCTCTCGTGCAGGAGATAATGGATCAGCCGGTTCATATAGGGGAACTGGTGATAGGCGCGGATGATGCCGCCGATATGCAGCCGCAGTTTCGCGGACGGCGTGATCGGCTGGCTGATGAGATATTCGAGCTGCGATATCTCGGTGGCGGCGTCGCGCGCCAACAGCGCCAGCAACAGCCCGTCCTTGTTGCCGAAATGATATTTCACCAGGGCGGCGTTGACGCCCGACTTCTGCGCGATGTCGGACAGCGAGACCTCGATGGAGGCGCGCTCGATCATCAGCTCGCTGGCTGCGACCAATAGCTTGTCGGCGGTGGCATTTTTGCCGGCCGGAAGTTTCGTCGGTACGCTGGTATTCAACTGCGCTCTGGTCCCGCTCAGTGTCAGGGTTCGACGGTAAATCGAGGCCGCACATAAGCCCATGGCGGGGTCGCACTCAAGAGTTAATTGATTGATTGACTAAATGCTGAGCCGCCCCTTAAATCCGGCCCAACTTTCAGACCGCCCAATCCGGAAACATCAGGGAGATCAGACATGGCCGAGGCATATATCGTCGCCGCCGCTCGCACCGCGGGCGGCCGCAAGGGAGGGCGTCTCGCCGGCTGGCATCCGGCCGATCTGGCCGCGACCGTGCTCGATGCGCTGGTCGAGCGATCGGGCGCCGACCCCGCGCAGGTCGAGGACGTCATCATGGGCTGCGTGATGCAGACCGGCGAGCAATCCACCAACATCGCGCGCAACGCGGTGATGGCCTCGAAGCTGCCGGAGAGCGTGCCGGCGACCTCGATCGACCGCCAGTGCGGTTCCTCGCAGCAGGCGCTACACTTCGCGGCGCAGGCGGTGATGTCTGGCACGATGGACTGCGTGATCGCCGCCGGCGTGGAATCGATGACCCGCGTGCCGATGGGCCTCGCCTCCTCGCTGCCCGCCAAGAACGGCTTCGGCCACTACAAGAGCCCGGGCATCGAGGCGAAGTATCCCAACATCGTCTTCAGCCAGTTCACCGGCGCGGAGATGATGGCCGAGAAGTACGGCCTGTCGAAGGACGAGCTCGACGAATACTCCTATAACAGCCATCAGCGCGCGATCGCGGCAACGCAGGCCGGCCATTTCAAGGACGAGATCGTGCCGGTGACAATCACCCGCGCCGACGGCTCGACCGACACCCATCACATCGACGAAGGCATCCGCTTCGACGCCAGCCTCGACGGCATCAAGGGCGTCAAGCTGATCGCCGAGAACGGCAAGCTCACCGCGGCCAGCGCCAGCCAGATCTGCGACGGCGCCTCCGGCGTCATGGTCGTCAACGAGAAGGGCTTGAAGGCGCTCGGCGTCAAGCCGATGGCGCGCATCCATCACCTCACCATGATGGGCGGCGACCCCGTGATCATGCTGGAAGCGCCGCTGCCGGCAACCCAGCGCGCGCTGCAGAAGGCCGGCATGAAGATCGACGACATCGATCTCTTCGAGGTCAACGAGGCCTTCGCTTCGGTGCCGACCGCTTGGCTAAAGACCACCGGCGCCGATCCGGCCCGGCTCAACGTCAATGGCGGCGCGATCGCGCTCGGCCATCCGCTCGGCGGCAGCGGCACCAAGCTGATGACGACGCTGCTGCATGCCCTCAAGCAGCGCAACAAGCGCTACGGCCTGCAGACCATGTGCGAAGGCGGCGGCATGGCGAATGTGACGATTGTCGAACGATTGTAACGTCGCGAGAAACGAGGCACGCAGCCTCCACGCAATAGGTGTCGTCCCTGCGAAAGCAGGGACCCATAACCACAAACGCCCGTGGTTAAGCGCGGCTGGGGCCACAACTCAGTCCAACAAGAAAAATTGGTGGTTATGGGTCCCCGCGTTCGCGGGGACGACCACTTTTGATGCCCTGAGGAAACACAATGACCCATCCGTCGATCCACGCGCGTACCCATCCGAACAAGATCGCCTACCAGATGGCGGGCAGCGGCAAGGCGATCACCTATCGCGAGCTCGACGAGCTTTCGAACCAGGGCGCGCATCTGTTCCGCTCGCTCGGCCTGAAGGCCGGCGACCACATCGCGCTGCTGATGGAAAATCGGCTTGCCTTCATGGAGATCTGCTGGGCCGCGCAGCGCTCGGGTCTCTATTACACGGCGATCAGCCGCTATCTGACGGAAGAAGAGATCGCCTACATCATCAAGGACTGCGGAGCGAAGGTGTTCATCACCACCCCGCAATGCGCCGACAAGGTGAAGGGCCTGATCAAGGGCGAGGCAGGCGAACCGCTGTTCTACATGATGGACGAGCCCGCACCGGGCTTCCGCTCCTACGACAAGGAAGCCGGCGCGCAGCCGACCACGCCGGTTGCCGACGAGGTCGCGGGCTACGACATGCTGTATTCATCCGGCACCACCGGCCGGCCAAAGGGCATCAAGAAGCAGTTCGAAGGCAACCGGATCGACGTGCCGAACCCGTTCCTGCGGATTCTCACCGCAGACATGTGCGGCATGAACGCCGATAGCGTCTATCTGTCGCCGGCGCCGCTCTATCACGCAGCCCCACTGCGCTTCAACATGATGGCGACCGTGCTCGGGGGCACCTCCGTCATCATGGAGCATTTCGACGCCGAGGAATTTCTGAAGCAGGTCGAGAAGCACAAGGTGACGCAGTCGCAGCTGGTGCCGACCATGTTCGTGCGCATGCTGAAGCTGCCCGACGAAGTGCGGAGCCGCTACAAGGTCTCGTCGCTGAAGGGCGCGATCCACGCCGCGGCGCCCTGCCCGGTCGACGTCAAGGCGAAGATGATCGAGTGGTGGGGACCGATCCTGATCGAGTATTACGCCGGCTCCGAAGGCAACGGCGTCACGGTCTCGACCTCGCAGCAATGGCTCACCCACCGCGGCACGGTCGGCCGCGCCGTGGTCGGCAAAGTCAAGATCCTCGACGAGAACGACGAGGAAGCGCCGACCGGCCAGATCGGTCAGGTCTTTTTTGCCGACGCTCCGGCGTTCTCCTATCACAACGATCCCGAGAAGACGAAGAAGGCCTACAACGCCAAGGGCTGGTCGACGCTCGGCGATGTCGGCTACCTCGACGAAGAGGGCTTCCTCTATCTCACCGACCGCAAGAGCTACATGATCATCTCCGGCGGCGTGAACATCTACCCGCAGGAGACCGAGGACGTGCTGATCACGCATCCGGCGGTGTCCGACGTCGCGGTGTTCGGGGTGCCGAACGAAGAGATGGGCGAAGAGGTCAAGGCCGTGGTGCAGCCGCACGACATCACCAGGGCCGGCAAGGAACTCGAGGCCGAGCTGATCGCGTTCTGCCGGCAACATCTGTCGCCGATCAAATGCCCGAAGAGCATCGACTTCGAGCAGGAGTTGCCGCGCACGCCGACCGGAAAACTGGTGAAGCGGCATTTGCGCGACCGCTATTGGCCGAAGGCTCCAGTCAAGGCATAGCCGCGCTTCACCCTCCCCCGGGAGGGTCGGCTCACAACGAGTGAAGCGAGATTTGAGACGGGGTGGGGTGATCTCTCAACACGGGCAGCGCCTGAGTGGACGGACAGTTACCCCACCTCGGTTCGCGTTTCATGCGAACCGATCCCAGAGCGAGCTCCGCTCGTCTCGACCCCTCCAGGGGAGGATGAAGAGCGCACGCAGCCCAGCCCGCCCGCTCTGCTGACCCACTCCTACAACTCCGCCGCTGGCTCACACGCAGCAGACGCCACGGCACGCAAATGCAGCTGGCCGTGCTTGCCTGATGCCGTGGTGGTCCATTGCGCATCGATCTGCTGAAAATCTTCCGACAGCTTGCCGCGGTGACTGCCGTCGGTTTCGAACGCCCCGCTGCCATCGGGTGAGCGTTCGAAGATCTCGACCTCGAGATCGGACAGCCGGATGAACATCTGGACGCCGATCTTGGTCACGCGACGGCCGACCTCGTATGAACCGCAGCCGAGCGCTTCCGCGTTCTGCTCGTTCAAGGCCCTCACCTTGTCGAACGTGATGACGATGTTCTGCACGGTGTTGTCGCCGTCCCACTGGAATTCGCCGATATAGGCGTGCGGCAGTTTTTCGGTCAGCTGCTTGATATCGGCGGCACGCACCGCCGAGATCAGCAGCAGGCTTGCGGCCACGATCGTCAAACCGAGACGCGACATCTGGCCGGGCAGCTCTGCAATCTTCGCGTGGCGCATGCGGTATGCATCCCCTGGGCAAAATTGCTATCGTTCAACAATGACCGTCAGCATACAGCCAAATGCGCTGGTTCTGCGGCGATGCCCAACAGGTGATCTGCACAATGGAAGCCCTCCCCGACGTTCCGCTCCCCTCCACCATCCGCTCGCGTTATGTCGACGGCATCAACGGCCTGCGCATGCATGTGCTGGAAGCGGGCTTTGAAACATCCGGCCGGCCCTGCCTGTTGCTGCTGCACGGCTTTCCGGAGCTGGCGTTTTCCTGGCGCAAGGTGATGCCGAGGCTCGCCGCTGCCGGCTATCACGTCATCGCGCCGGACCAGCGCGGCTATGGCCGCACATCAGGCTGGAGCGCGGAGTATGACGGCGATCTCGCGTCGTTCCGCCTGCCAAATCTGGTGCGCGATGCGCTCGGGCTGGTTGCAGCGTTCGGCTACAAGCACGTCGATGCGGTGATCGGGCACGATTTCGGCTCGTCGGTCGCGGCGTGGTGCGCGCTGATCCGGCCCGACGTGTTCCGCGCGGTGGTGATGATGAGCGCGCCATTTTCGGGGCCGCCGTCGCTGCCGTTCAACACCGCGAGCGCGCCGGCAAGGCCCGCGACCGAAGACCCCGTGCATCGCGAACTCGCCGCGCTGCCGCGGCCGCGCAAGCACTACCAATGGTACTATTCGACGCGCCCGGCCAATGACGACATGCATCGCGCACCGCAGGGCGTGCACGACTTCCTGCGCGCCTATTACCACCACAAGAGCGCGGACTGGAAGGACAACAAGCCGTATCCGCTGCAGTCCTGGTCGGCGGGCGAACTGGCAAAACTGCCGACCTATTACGTGATGGATCTCGCCAAGGACATGGCCGCGACCGTCGCCGAGGAAATGCCGTCACGCGAGGCGATCGCCGCCAACACATGGCTGCCGGATAGCGAGCTCGCCTACTACAGCGCCGAATATCAGCGCACGGGATTCCAGGGTGGGCTGCAATGGTATCGCTGCGGCACCTCGGGCGCGTTCGTCCCGGAACTGCAGACCTGGAGCGGCCGCACGATCGGCCAGCCGTCGGCCTTCATTTCCGGCAAGCAGGATTGGGGCACCTATCAGCGGCCCGGCGTGTTCGAGGCGATGCAGACGAAAGCCTGCACCAACATGATCGGCTGCCATCTGGTCGACGGCGCCGGCCATTGGGTGCAGCAGGAACAGCCCGATGCGGTGAGCCGGCTGCTGCTCACATTCCTGCGAGAGGCCGGCGCGCAGCGCTGAACGCCCGCTCGGCCGTCGCGTCGCATCCCGTTGATCTCACGCGTTTTCTTCGCTCAACCCGCGCGGCTTGCCGGTGCTGCGGCAGCGAATCCGGGCCGATCCGGATTTGACCCGGCTCCCGTGCAACCGTATAGTTTAGAACTATTCTAATTCTAAACTCAGTGGACAAGGCGTTGCCGTGAAGAATTTCGCCGATCTGACCGAGCGCGAGGTGCTGGCGGTCGCGATCGCCTCCGAGGAGGAAGACAGCCGCATCTACATGACGTTCGCGGAAGATCTCGCCGAGCGCTATCCCGACACCGCCAAGATTTTCGAGGAGATGGCCGATGAGGAGCGCGGCCATCGCCACCGGCTGCTGGAAACCTACGAGCAGCGCTTCGGGGCGCATCTGCCGCCGATCCGGCGCGAGGACGTCAAAGGCTTCCTGCGCCGGCGCCCGATCTGGCTGACCAAGAACCTGCCGCTCGACACCATCCGCAAGGAAGTCGAGACCATGGAATTGGAGGCCGAGCGCTTCTATGCCAAAGCGGCCGAGAAGGCCGAGGATGTCGGCGTGCGCCGGCTGCTCGGCGATCTTGCCGAGGAGGAGAAGGGCCACGAGAAGCTCGCGGTGAAGCTAACCGGCGAGATCCTCAAGCCCGACGTGCGCGCGGAGGAAGACCGCACCCGGCGGCGGATGTTCGTGCTGCAATATGTGCAGCCGGGCCTTGCCGGATTGATGGACGGCTCGGTCTCGACCCTGGCGCCGCTGTTCGCCGCCGCCTTTGCCACGCATCACAACTGGCAAACCTTCCTGGTCGGGCTTGCCGCCTCGATCGGCGCCGGCATCAGCATGGGCTTTGCCGAGGCGCTGTCCGATGACGGCTCGCTGACCGGCCGCGGCTCGCCCTGGCTACGCGGCCTGACCTGCGGCTTGATGACGACACTCGGCGGGCTCGGCCACACCATTCCCTATCTGGTGCCCGACGCCTGGCCGAACGCATTCTGGATCGCGACCGCGATCGCCGGGATCGTCGTGTTCTTCGAATTGTGGGCGATCGCCTTCATCCGCGCGCGCTACATGGACACGCCGTTCCTGCAGGCAGTGTTCCAGATCGTGCTCGGCGGCGCGATCGTGCTCGCGGTCGGCATCCTGATCGGCGCGGCGTAGCAATTCCGATCAAACACGGCGACGACGTCACGGCTACAGCGCTTGCGGGCGGCAGCCAAACTGCCCATCATTGCGCCAACGACAAACCGGGAGCACGCCGTGGCCAGATCGCAATATAGTTTCAAGACCGCCGTCGACCTGTCGCAGGCGCTGCACAACAAAGAGGTCTCGGCGGTCGAGCTCGCACAGGACGCGATCGGCCGCATCGAGCGCCACGACGGCAAGGTCAACGCGGTCTGCGTGCGCGATTTCGAGCGCGGCCTCGCCGCTGCCCGCGCCGCGGATGCCGCGATCGCGCGCGGCGAGCACAGGCCGCTGCTCGGCATTCCCATGACGGTGAAGGAATCCTTCAACGTCGCGGGATTGCCGACCACCTGGGGCTTCCTGCCGCAAAAGGATTTTGTCCCGACCGAGGACGCGCTGTCGATTCAGCGGGTGAAGGACGCCGGCGGCGTGATCCTCGGCAAGACCAATGTGCCGGTCGGGCTTGCCGACTGGCAGAGCTACAACGAGATCTACGGCACCACCAACAACCCCTACGACCTCGGCCGCACGCCGGGAGGCTCGTCCGGCGGATCGTCGGCGGCGCTCGCCGCGGGCTATGGCGCGCTGTCGCTCGGCTCCGACATCGGCGGCTCGCTCCGCGTGCCGGCGTTTCATTGCGGCATCTATGCGCACAAGCCGACCTTCGCACTGCTGCCGTCGCGCGGCCACACCGCGCCGCCGGCGCCGCCCATCATCTATGAGCGCGACCTTGCGGTGACCGGCCCGATGGCGCGCGGCGCGGCCGACCTGTCGCTACTGCTCGACGTGATGGCCGCGCCCGATCCGCTCGACGCCGGCAAGGCCTATCGCCTCGACCTGCCGGCGGCGCGCCACGCCAGCCTGAAGGATTTCCGCATCCTCGTGATCGACACCGATCCGGTGTTGCCGACCGACAAGGCGGTTCGCGGCAGCATCGACAAGCTCGCGAGCCACCTCGACAAGGCCGGCGCGAAGATATCGCGTTCGAGCCCACTGCTGCCGGATTTCGCGGCATCCTCGCGTCTCTATATGCGGATGCTGCTGTCGTTCCTCGCCGCGACCTTCCCGCCGGAGGTCTATGCCGGCGCCTGCGCGGCGGCGGCCGCGCTGCCGGCCAGCAACACCAGCCTGCAGGCCGAGCGGCTGCGCGGCATCGCGCTCAGCCACCGCGACTGGGTGCAGGCGACGGTCGCCCGCTCGCGGCTGCGCGCGCAATGGCGCGAGCTATTCAAGTCGTTCGACGCGGTGATCTGCCCGATCATGCCAACGCCGGCCTATCCGCACGATCATGCGCCCGACCAGGAGCAGCGGCGGATTTTGATCGACGGTGTGCCGCACGTCTACACCGACCAGCTCGCCTGGCCCGGCATCGCGACCCTGCCCGGCCTGCCTTCGACTGCGATCCCGACCGGCTTTGCGCCCGACGGACTGCCGGTCGGCGTACAGATCGTCGGTCCATGGCTCGAGGACCGCACGCCGCTCAAGCTCGCCGAGCTGATCGAGCGCGAATTCGGCGGCTTCGTGCCGCCGAAGATGTTCGATGATTAGGTAAGCATCATTGCAGAGCGATGACGCGCGCCTGACCTTATCACCGTCACCCTGAGGAGGCCGCATCACCGTCACCCTGAGGAGGCCGCGAAGCGGCCGTCTCGAAGGGTCGACGGCCACCAGCCGGGCCGTACATCCTTCGAGACGCCGCTTCGCGGCTCCCCAGGATGACGGTATCGAGGCGGCCGCCGACACAGCAATGACGGACAGCAGAACCAGGAGGAAATCAATGAGCAACGATCTCGAGGAACTGACGAAGCTCAACAAGGACTACGTTGACTCCGTTCAGAACTGCGACGTCAAGCGCTTCGACGAGATCCTGGCGCAGGACTTCTACTGCACCAATCCCGACAAGAGCCTGGTCGACCGCGCTGCCTTCCTGAAGCAGACGGCGATCCCGGTGAAGATCAAGGGCCTGAAGGCCGAGGACGTCAAAATCCGCATCCTCGGCGATTTCGCCATCATCCACGCCCAGACCAGCTACACCAACGCGGACGGAGAGCCGGCGCGCGGCCGCTACACCGATTGCTGGGCGCGGCAGAACGGCAAATGGCTCGCGGTCTCTGCGCACGTGGCGCGGTGAACGTTCGCAGCGCCACCCTCCGCTGTCATGCCCCGCTTCATGCGGGGCATCCAGTACTCCGCGGCCGCAGTTGATTTCACACAACTTCCGCCGCGGCGTACTGGGTCGCCCGGTCAGGCCGGGCCACGACAAGTTCGTCAGCTGTCGAACATGATCACGCTCCGCAGCGTCTTGCCGGCTTTCATGTTGGCAAAGCCCTCGTTGATCTCGGAAAGCTTCAGCTTGGCCGAGATCCAGTCCTCCAGATGCAGCTTGCCGCGCATGTAGAAGTCGACGAGGCGCGGCATGTCGACGCGGAAGTGGTTGGAGCCCATCGACGAGCCCTGGATGCGGCGCTCGCGCAGGAAGTCGAAGCCGTGCAGCTCGATCTTCTGGCCGAACGGGATCATGCCGACGATGGTCGCGGTGCCGCCCGCCGCCAGCATGGCGAAGGCCTGCTCGGCGGTGTCCTTGCGGCCGAGCACCTCGAAGGAATGCTGCACGCCGCCGCCGGTGAGTTCGCGTACCTGCTGGACCACGTCGCCGCGGGCCGGATCGACGATGTCGGTGGCGCCGAGCTTGGTCGCAAGCTGCAGCTTGGCCGGATTGGTGTCGATCGCGATAATGCGGCCAGCACCGGCGATCTGCGCGCCGTTGATCGCTGCCATGCCGACGCCGCCGCAGCCGATCACAGCCACGGTCTCACCGGCGGTGACCTTCGCGGTGTTCACCACGGCGCCATAACCGGTGATGACGCCGCAGCCGATCAGCGCGGCGAGATCGAGCGGCATCTCCTTCTTGATCTTCACGATGGCGTTCTCGTGCACCAGCATCTGCTCGGCGAACGACGACAGATTGAGAAACTGATTCAGCTTCTCCTTCCTGCCCCATGACAGGCGGTTGGAGGCACCGGGCAGCATCTTCACGGTGGTGTCGGTGCACAGCACGGTGCGCCCGGTGGTGCAGTTGTCGCAGGTGCCGCAGAACACCGAGAGGCAGGTGACGACGTGATCGCCGGGCTTCACGTAATTGACGTCGGAGCCGACCTTCTCGACCACGCCGGCCGATTCATGGCCAAGCACCGCCGGCAGCGGGTGCGGATAAAGCCCTTCCATGAAGTGCAGGTCGGAATGACAGAGGCCCGCGACCGCGGTGCGGATCAGGACTTCGCGCGGCCCGGGATTGGGCACGCTGACATCCTCGATCACCAGCGGCTGATTGACTTCATGCAGAACGGCGGCCTTCATCGGGGTCTCCCTTGACGTTTTTGATTGTTTGAAAAGTTCGCTCGCGCGGCAGCCTACGCTGCGTCAAGCAATTCGCCAACCTCGGCCATGCCGACCGCGCGATCGCCGAGCAGGTGCTCGGTCATCCTGCGCTGAACGGTATTTTCCGTTAGCCGGAACGGATCGCCCGGCAGCACGCGGTGATCGACCACCATCCGCGACAGCAACAGCCGGCGCGCATCGCCGCGCATCTCGTGGATGCGTCCGCCCTCCCATGCCAGCGCCACGGCGCTTGCAACGTGATAGAGCAGGCTGGTGGCACGCCGCGCGTCGCCCTCATTGTCGACGCGGCTCGCCACCTCGCGCGCAAACGCGACCGCACGGTCGCTGAGATCGCGCAGCCGGTTGCGCCAGGCCTGCGGCACATTCGGGCTGTCATCGAGCCGCGCATGCAGATCGGCGGCGAGTGCATTGTCGGCGCCATGGCGGCCGACCGCGCGCTTCAGCGCATCGATCGCGACGATGTTGCCGGTCCCCTCCCAGATCGAGCCGAGATGCGCGTCGCGCAGCAGCCGCGGCGTGACGAATTCCTCGATGTAGCCGATGCCGCCGCGCATCTCCATCGCATCGCCGCAGACTTTTCGGGCGTCGCGGGTGGCGCGGAATTTCAACGTCGGCGTCAGGATGCGGAGCAGCGCCGCGGCGTCCTGGCTGCCGGCCTCGGCGCGGTCGAGCGCGTCGGCGGTCAAAAAGCTCATCGACAGCGCCTGCTCGGTCGGCAGCATGATCTTCATCAGTTGGCGCCGCGCCAGCGGCAGGTCGATGATGCGCTGGCCGAACACCACGCGGCCCTTCGCCACGGTGATCGCGTCGTGCCAGGCGCGGCGCATCAGCGCGGTCGACTTCACGCCGTTGGAGAGCCGCGACGAGTTCACCATCTCGGCCATCTGCACGAAGCCGCGGTCGAGCTTGCCGACGGCGTAAGCGATCGCGCCATCGAGCTTGATCTCGCCCGAGGCCATCGAGCGGGTGCCGAGCTTGTCCTTCAACCGCACGATCCGGTAATGGTTCTGCGAGCCGTCATCGAGGAAACGCGGCATCAGGAACAGGCCGACGCCGCGGGTGCCCGGCCCGGCGCCTTCCGGCCGCGCCAGCAGCATCACCACCTTGGCATCGGCGTTGGAGCAGAACCACTTCTCGCCATAGAGCCGCCAATGATCGCCCTCCTGCACGGCGCGCGTGGTCAGCGTGCCGACATCGGAGCCGCCCTCCTTCTCGGTCATGAACTGGCCGCCCTGCGTCAGCTTGCTCATGTCGGTCTGGGTCAGGCCGTCGAGATATTTTGCCTTCAACGCCTCGCTGCCGAAATTCGCCAGCAGCTTTGCACATCCGTCGGTGACGTTGATCGGGCAGCCCATGCCGAATTCGGTCTGGTTGAACAGGAAGGTGAAGGCGTGCTTGGCCACCACAGGGTATTTGTCGGGCCAACCCATGATGCCCTTGCGGAGCGACAGCGCATGGATGCCGAACTCGCCGAACGCAGCCTTCTCGATCTCGCGATAGGCCGGATGATATTCGATGTGCTGCACGTCGCGGCCGAACTTGTCGCGCTGATACAGCACCGGCGTATGCCGGTCGGCAAGCCGCGCGCATTCGTCGAGATAGCCTCCGGCTAACCCACCGAGGCGGTCGAGATGCGGCTCGATGTGGCGGAACAATGCCTCGGGCAGATGCAGCTTCAGAAGATCGGTCAGCGCCGGATCGGCCCGGTAGAAATTCATTCCCGTCGTGTCGGGCGCCAGCAGCCCCGGCTGGTTGGTGGCGGCTGACGTTTTCGGATCCTGCTTGTGCGGCTGCATTGAATTCCCGGCTTCGGTGCTCATTTGTTTGGGCACGACTATCCTCCTCCGGCCGAGCAAAGGAAAGCCCAATGGATATTCCAAAGTACAAGATCGCCCTGATCGTCGGTGCCGGCGCGGGCCTCAGCGCCTCGTTGACGCGACTATTTTCGCGAGAGGGAATTCGCGTGGCACTGGGCGCCCGCAGCATCGAGAAGCTCGGCGCGCTCTGCACCGAGACCGGCGCACGCGCCTATGCCTGCGATACCACCAAGGCCGAGGAGGTCGAACGGCTTTTTGGTCTGGTCGAGCGCGAGATCGGAACGCCTGATCTCGTGGTCTACAACGCCAGCGGCCGCTCGCGCGGGCCGTTCGTTGAACTCGTGCCCTCAGAGGTCGAGCAGGCAATCGCAGTCTCCGCGTTCGGCGGCTTCCTGGTAGCGCAGGAGGCGGCGAAGCGCATGCTGCCCAACAAGAAGGGCGCGATCCTGTTCACCGGCGCCTCTGCCAGCGTGAAGGGCTATGCGCAGTCGGCGCCGTTCGCGATGGGCAAGTTCGCGTTGCGCGGCCTCGCGCAGAGCATGGCACGCGAATTGTCGCCGCAGGGCATCCATGTCGCGCATTTCGTGATTGACGGCGGCATCCGCAGCGCCGCCCGCACCGAGCCCGCCGACCGGCCGGACTCGATGCTCGATCCCGACGCGATTGCATTGAGCTACTGGAACGTGCTGCAACAGCCGCGCAGCGCCTGGACCTGGGAGCTGGAATTGCGGCCCTGGGTTGAGAAGTTTTGAGATGACGGAGATCATGCAAGCGGCGTAGGCTGAACGCAAACCGCCGCCACATTCGTCATTGCGCACAGCGAAGCGACGAAGCAATCCATTCCTCCACTTGCGGCGGCATGGAGTGCTTCGCGGAGCCTGTCATCCGGCGGCGCTGCGCGCCGACCGGGTGGCTCGGAATGACGGATGGAACTGGGGAAGGAAACCATGTCGAACGAAATCAAGATCGAGACCGGCACCGACGAACTGCTCTGCGTGATCCGCGATCGCGTCGCCGTCATCACGCTGAACCGCCCGGACGCCCGCAACTCGCTGTCGGACACGCTGACGCCGGCGCTGCGCACGATGATCAGGACCTGCGGCGAGAACCCCGAGGTGGGCGTGCTGCTCGTCACCGGCGCCGGCAAGGCGTTCTGCGCCGGCGGCAACGTCAAGGGCATGGGCGCGCATCGCGACAAGAAGAAGCTCGAAATGTCCTATGAGGACAAGGTCGCGGATTTGCAGGAGCGGCAGCGCCTGCTCACCGGCGCGCTCGCCTCGGTGCGGAAACCGACGATTGCCGCCCTTCCCGGCCCCGCGGTCGGCGCCGGCCTTGCGATCGCGATGGCCTGCGACATCCGGATCGCCGCACAATCCGCCTTCATCTCGACCGGTTACCTGCGCGTCGCGCTGAGCGGCGACTACGGCATGGCCTGGCTGTTGACGCGCCTGGTCGGCACCTCGCGCGCCCGCGAGCTGATGTTCACCTCGGAGAAGGTCGACGCCGCGAGGTGCGAGCAGATCGGCCTCGTCAACCGCGTGGTGCCGGATGAGACGCTGAAGGACGAAGCGTTCGCGCTGGCGAAGTCGATCGCCGAGGGCCCGACGCTGGCGCTGCGCTACATGAAGGACAATCTCGACGAGGCGCTGCAATTCGACTTCGCCACCGCGCGCGACCACGAGGCCGAGCGGCTGATCCGCCTCACCACGACGGCCGATCACAAGGAGGCGGTGCAGGCCTTCATCGAGAAGCGCAAGCCGGTGTTCCGGGGGAGTTGAGCGCGATCTCTTCTCCTTCCCCCTGAAAGGGGGAAGGTCGGGATGGGGGTCCAGCCGCACGCACTGTTGCTCGAGGAGAGCGCTGATCCCCACCCGCTTTGCTCTGACGAGCAAAGCGACCTCCCCTTGAAAAGGGGAGGTGAGAACTCGTAGCCCGGATGAAGCGAAGCGAAATCCGGGACAAGTCTCGCCGCGGTACGACCCCGGATTACGCTGCGCTTCATCCGGGCTACGGGGTCGGAGCAATCAAAAAGAAAAGGGCCCGGTTCTGGAGGGGCCAGAACCGGGCCTAGTCAGTCAAACCGCAAGCGAGGACATCGCGGCCAAGCGGGAAGTGGCGGCAAGCCGCCAGCTGGCACAGGGAATGTCTTGCGGTTCGACGTGGATCTCTTTCACGAAGCGCACCAGCTTCCAGTCGCCGGGGCTCTGGGTGAAGGCGTAGCCCGACTTGCGGGCGAGGCCGATCATCGTCGCATTGGAACGCAGCGTGTCGCCGAAGATGCGCTCGGCTCCGAAGGACGCCGCGCGGCATTCGAGATTCTTCAGCAGCGCCTTGCCAATGCCGTGGCCCTGCCACCGGTCATCGATCGACAGGCCGAACTCGACGCTCGAAGTATCGGCATGGAAGGCGTAGCGGGCTTCGCCGACGATGGTCTCAAAGCCATCGACCAGCATCGTCGCGACCACCGTGAACCGGTCAGCCTCGCCGACGTGGATGAAACGTTCGAGCTCCGTCTTCGGCAGCTCGCTCAACGCACCCAGGAAGCGATTGTAACGGGACCCCGCGGAGAGCGAGCGGATGTAGCTCTGCAGCTCTTCGCGGTCGCGCGGCTCGACGAAGCGCACCTTGACCTCGCTGCCGTTCTTGGCGCGCAGCACGTCAGAGTATTGCTTGAGATCGTCGAGATGCAGCGCAACCATGACACGCTCCTCGGGTGAAGAAACTAGCCGGCGCCCCTCGATCGAGGCGACGCCAGCGATGGCGTCCTTCTCAGGCCCGCCAGAACGGCTTCTCGGTCTCGAACACGATGTCGCTGCGGGACATGCCGATGTCGTGCAGATCGCGCTCGGTCCACTGCGACAGCTCGCGACGGCGCTCGTAACGCTCCAACCAGACATGCAGCGTCTCCCCGACCTGGTTCAGCAATCCGGGCGTATGATGATTTGTCATCGATTCATGGGTGAAAATGGACATCTGCGGCTCCTGTCGGTAACCTGTTCGCGCTAATATTGGCGCTATTCGGTCCGCTCACAAACGACACTTTGTACCGTTTCGCATGAATTAAAGTCATGTATTTGGAGGCGCCCAAGAGATGACCAGCCGCCTGCCTTCGCTGAATGGCCTGAGGGCGTTCGAGGCCGCCGCACGGCATATGAGCTTCACGCTGGCGGCGTCCGAACTGAACGTGACGCAGACTGCGATCAGCCATCAGATCCGGCGGCTCGAGGAGGAGCTCGGCGTCCGCCTGTTTATCCGCCAGAACCGCTCGCTGAGCCTGACGCCGGAGGCTACCGAATACCTTCCCGGCGTCCGCGCCGCCTTCAATGACCTCAGGCTCGCAACTGATCGCCTATTGCGCCGGGACGACGATCACGTGCTGACCGTCTCGACGCTGGCATCGCTTGCCGCCAAATGGCTGCTGCCGCGGCTGTCGGCCTTCCAGGAGGCGCATTCCGGCATCGACGTTCGCATCACCACCTCGACCAGCCTGGTCGACTTCCAGCGCGACAAGGTCGACGCGGCGATCCGCTATGGCCGCGGCCAATGGGCGGGCTTGCGTGCGGACTGGCTGATGGCGGATGAGCTGTTTCCGGTGTGCAGCCCGTCGCTGCTGCAGGGAACCAGGCCGCTGAAATGCCCTGAAGACCTCAGGGATCACACGCTCCTGCACACCAGCAACGCCAACAGCGACGACTGGCGGCTGTGGCTGACCGCGGCGGGATTGCCGACGGATATTTCCAAGCAGCCCGGCGTCACCTTCGACCTGCTGTTCGTGACGATCCAGGCCGCGATCGACGGCATCGGCATCGCGATGGGCCGCACCTCCTATGTGCAGGACGACATCGCCAAGGGCCGCCTCGTGGTTCCCTTCAAGATCGCGCTGCCAGCCGACGCCGGCTTCTATCTGGTTTCGCCGCAGGGACGCGCCGATACGCCAAAGCTCTCCGCGTTCCGGGACTGGCTCGGCACAACGGCACACGCCGCGCCTTGATGCGGCACACACGACGGCCGGAGCTTCGGTTCTGATTGAACCAGGTCAGAAGCGCTAGAATGTTGTTTTGACGAGGTTTATTCGCGCGAACCGGTATCCCTTTCGCTCGATACGCTCCCTGCGATATCCGCCTACGGCTTTTTTCCCATAGCCCCCCGCGTGATTTCGGGTTGGTCGCGCCGGACAGGCGTGCCAAATTGCCGCACATGGCAGTTAACTGCTTTGGCCGGCGAAACAATTTGCGCCGGCCGTTTCGTCACGGGGAGGAAAGGGCGTTATGTCGCAGTCGAGTTCATCGCAAGTCCCGCAGATCAAATCGCGTCTTGGCGCCATCCTGCGCGCGACCAGCGGCAATTTCCTTGAGCAGTTCGACTTCTTCCTGTTCGGCTTCTATGCGCAGGCGATTGCAAAGGCCTTCTTCCCCTCCGAGAACGAGACCGCGGCGCTGCTCAACGCCTTCGGCGTGTTCTGGCTCGGCGCCCTGATGCGCCCGGTCGGCGCCGTCGTGCTCGGCGCCTATATCGACCGCATCGGCCGCCGCAAGGGCCTGATCGTGACGCTGTCGATCATGGCTATCGGCACCGTGGTGATCGCGCTCTGCCCGAGCTATGCGACCATCGGCATTGCGGCGCCGATCATCGTGCTGATCGCGCGCCTGCTGCAGGGGTTCTCCGCCGGCGTCGAGCTCGGCGGCGTCTCGGTCTATCTCGCGGAGATCGCCACGCCCGGCAATCGCGGCTTCTACACCTCGTTCCAGTCGGCGAGCCAGCAGGTCGCGATCTTCGTCGCCTCGATCCTCGGCTTCGTCCTCAGCGAGAGCATGCCGGCCGCGACCGTTGCCTCCTGGGGCTGGCGCATCCCGTTCTTCGTCGGCTGCCTGATCATCCCGGTGATCTTCTTCCTGCGCCGGACGCTGGAGGAGACCCCGGCGTTCCTCGCGATGAAGAAGCATCCGACCGCGAGCGAGGTGTTTGCCTCGGCGATCGCGAACTGGCGCATCGTCGTCCTCGGCATGATGATCGCGGTGCTGACCACCACCACCTTCTACTTCGTCACCGTCTACACGCCGACCTTCGGCAAGACCGTGCTGAAGCTCTCGACCCAGGATGCGCTGCTGGTGACGCTGCTGGTTGCGGTGACCAACTTCATCTGGAATCCGGTCGGCGGCGCGGTGTCCGACCGGATCGGCCGCAAGCCGGTGCTGCTGGCGATCGCCGGCCTGTCCCTCATCACGGCCTATCCGGCGCTGCACTGGCTGGTGACCAATCCGTCGTTCGGCAAGATGCTGGCGGTCGAGATGATGTTCTCGTTCTATTTCGGCGTCTACAGCGGCACCATGCTGGGCTGCCTGGTCGAGATCGTTCCGGCGCATGTCCGCACCACCTGCTTCTCGCTGGCCTTTGCGCTGGCCGCCGGGCTGTTCGGCACCTTCACGCCGTTCGCCTCGACCTGGCTGATCCAGCAGACCGGCGACAAGGCTTCGCCCGGCTACTGGCTGATGTGCGCCGCAGCTCTCGGCATCGTCGCCACGCTGATCGTCTATCGTGGCGGCCAGACCATCGAGCAGCGCGAGACGGTTGCGGCCTGATATCCACTTCGCGGCCGGGCGGGCTCGCTGGGCATGACTTCTTCGGAAAATCGCGACACGCTTTTCCGGATCATGCTCATGCGCCCGGCCGTGTTGCTTTCCATGCCAACAACGATAACAAGAGCGCATGGTTGATCTGACGCGCAGGTTCGACGTCCTGGTGATCGGCGGCGGCAACGCCGCGCTGTGCGCTGCGATCAGCGCACGGCGCGCCGGCGCCGCCGTGCTGGTCCTGGAAGGCGCCCCGAAATTCTATCGCGGCGGCAACACCCGCCACACCCGCAACATGCGCTGCGCCCATGACGCGGCGACCGAAATCCTCACCGGTCCCTACACCGAGGACGAGTTCTGGAACGATTTGCTGCTGGTGACCGGCGGCCAGACCGACGAGGAACTGGCCCGCTTCATGATCCACGAATCCAAGGACATCCTGAACTGGATCGTCGAACAGGGTGTGCGCTGGCAGCCCTCGCTCGGCGGCACGCTGAGCCTTGGCCGCACCAACTCGTTCTTCCTCGGCGGCGGCCGCGCGATGCTGAACGCGCTCTATCGCACCGCCGAGGAGCTCGGCGTCGACATCCTCTACGATGCCGAGGTCATCGACCTCACGGTCGAGGACGGCATGTTCCTTTCGGCGCAGCTGAAGCAACCGGTCGGCGGCAAGACCGAAGTCCGCGCCTCGACCCTGGTCGCGGCCGCCGGCGGCTTCGAGGCCAACATCGAATGGCTGAAGGAGTCCTGGGGCGATGCGGCCGACAATTTCCTGATCCGCGGCACGCCCTATAATCGCGGCGCGATCCTCAAGATGCTGCTCGCCAAGGGCGTGCAGGAGATCGGCGATCCGACGCAATGCCATGCGGTGGCGATCGACGCGCGCGCGCCGAAATTCGACGGAGGCATCATCACGCGCCACGACTCGGTCGTGTTCGGCATCGTCGTCAACAAGCACGCCGAACGCTTCTACGACGAGGGCGAGGACATCTGGCCGAAGCGCTACGCGATCTGGGGGCGGCTGGTCGCCGCGCAGCCGGACCAGATCGCCTACATCATCTTCGACTCGACCGTGGTGACGAGCTTCATGCCGACGCTGTTTCCGCCGATCGCGGGCGCGACGATTGCCGAACTCGCCGGCAAGCTCGAGCTCGACGCGGCCGCGCTGGAAAAGACCATCACCGAGTTCAACGCCGCGGTGCAGCCCGGCACCTTCGACCACACCATCCTCGATGACTGCGCTACCCTAGGCATCACGCCGCCGAAGACGCATTGGGCGCGCCGGATCGAGACGCCGCCCTATCTCGCCTATCCGGTGCGGCCGGGCATCACCTTCACCTATCTCGGCACCCGCGTGAACAGAGAGGCGCGGATGCTGATGAAGGACGGCAAGCCGTCCGCCAACATGTTCGCCGCCGGCGAGATCATGGCCGGCAACGTGCTCGGCAAGGGCTATGCCGCTGGCATCGGCATGACCATCGGCAGCGTGTTCGGCCGCGTCGCCGGCCGGGAAGCAGCCAAGAATGCGCGGAACTGAAGGCGGGACTGACGCGATGCACGGGACGAGGATCTTGCAGGAAGCCGACCGTCTGATGACGGTGTGCAATTCCTGCCGCTATTGCGAGGGCCTGTGCGCGGTGTTTCCCGCGATGGAAATGCGCCGCGCCTTCTCCGACGGCGATCTCAATTACCTCGCCAACCTCTGCCATGGCTGCGGCGCCTGCTACACCGACTGCCAGTTCTCGCCGCCGCACGAATTCAGCGTCAATGTACCGAAGACGCTGGCGGTCGCGCGCGCCGAATCCTATGCCGCCTATGCCTGGCCGCGCGCCTTTGCCGCCGCGTTCGCTCGCAACGGCCTCGTCATCAGCCTGATCGCATCGCTCAGCGTCGCCGCCTTCATCTTCGGCTTCGCCGCGATCAATGATCGCGGCGTGCTCACCGGCATCCACACCGGTCCAGGCGCGTTCTATAAACTGATGCCGCACAATGCGATGGCGCTGCTGTTCGGCTTGGCCCTGCTCTACGCGATCCTAGCGCTGGTGATGGGCGTGCGCGCGTTCTGGCGCGACATCGGCGAGCCGGTCGGCATGACGACGGATGCGAAGGCGCTGTTGCAGGCGGTCCGCGACGCCGGCGAGCTGCGCTATCTCGACGGCGGCGGTGTCGGCTGCTTCAACGAGGACGACCAGCCGACCGACCGCCGCAAGCTGTATCACCACTTCACGTTCTACGGCTTCATCCTGTGCTTCGCCGCGACCTGCGTCGGCACGCTCTACCACTATCTGCTGGCGCGCGAGGCGCCCTATGCGTGGTGGGACCTGCCCGTCGTGCTCGGCACGCTCGGCGGCATCGGACTCGTGGTCGGCCCGCTCGGTCTGCTCAGCGAGAAATGGAAGCGCGACCGCGTGCTGGTCGACGAGCAGCGCATGGGCATGGATACCGCGTTCATCCTGATGCTGTTCCTGACCAGCATCACCGGCCTCGCCCTGCTGCTGTGGCGCGAGACCGCCGCGATGGGCCCGCTGCTTGCGCTGCATCTCGGCGTGGTGTTCGCGCTGTTCATCACCATGCCCTACGGCAAATTCGTGCACGGCATCTACCGCTTCGTTGCGCTGGTGCGCTATGCGCGCGAACGGCGGATGATGGCCGAATGAATGGTAGCGGGTTAGCGCAGCGTAACCCAGCTTGCGAACTCATCCTGCATCGGGCTTTGTCGCCAGGGCACAGAACCACTCATTTGTCTCGACCAGCTGAGCCTGCGTGAAGCCGGCAGCTGTCAGCTTTTCCGCGACCCCTTCCTTGGGCTGTCCGGAGTAGCGCGTAAAGCCGAGTGCGATCCTGCCGCTCGGCTTCATCACGCGCCGGACCTCCCGTAGCCCGGCGATGGCGTCCGGCCAGACTTGCATCGAGTTGATCGCCAGCACCTTGTCGAAGCTATCCGCATCGAATGGCATGCGCTCCACGGAGCCAAGCCGAAGCTCGACAAGACCATCCTCGATCGCGGCCGCGTTCCGGGCGCGAGCTTGCCCGGCCATCTCCTGCGACGGATCGATGCCCGCGACGCGTCCCGCCGGCACCAACGTCGACAGGCGTTGAAGGACGACGCCCGGACCAAACCCGACTTCGAGCACGCTGTCGTCCGGTCCGACCTCGAGGCGATCTGCGACCCACGCGCCGCAATCGGCATTGGTGCGCGCCATGATCATGCCGCCGAGCCTCCCCAGGAGACCCCGAGGACGGCCAAACGCACGCAAGAGGATGCTTTGCAGGACGCTCACCGATTGCCATCTCCGGTGAACAGGATTTCGGGACGGTCGCGGCTACAGATCCACCACCACGTAGTCGCTCTCCACCGCGACCTTGATGGTCTCGGCGACATACGGCCCCTTGACCACATTGGTGCCCGGCTCGACGCTGACCGGATAGGCGCGCACGCGGAAGCGGCGCGGGTCGCAATAGGACTGGCCTGTGCGGATGTCGAACTCCCAGCCGTGCCAGGGGCAGCGCAGGATCTCACCGAGCTTGGTGTATTCGATCTCGCCGGGATCCGACGACGAGGCGAGCCCGATCAGCGGCCCCTCGCACAGCGCCGCGCCCTGATGCGGGCAGCGGTTCAGCAGGCCGAAGAACTCGCCCTTGACGTTGAAAACGGCGATCGGCCGTCCGTCGATCTCGAGGAATTTTCGCGAACCCGGCGGCAGTTCGTCCACCGGGGCGATCACATGCCGCGCCATCAATCGTTCTCACGCATAATCTGATTCGAAAAACCGGTTCCCACTTTTTCGGATCATGCGATACCGTACAGCTGCCTGGCGTTGTCGAGATAAAACGCCTGGCGATTGGCATCGCTGACGCCGGCCGGCAGCACGCGCGACGGCTCGTCGTAATCCCAATGCGGGTAATCGGTCGCGAACAACAGTCTGTCCCAGCCGATCCACTCGATGGTCTGGAACAGATGGTCGCGGCTCTCCGGATCCTCCATCGGCTGCGTCGTCCACCAGATGTGGTCGCGGATATATTCCGACGGCTTGCGCTTCAGATGCGGCACTTCGGTATGCAGCCGCGAAAACACCTTGTCGAGGCGCCAGGCCAGCGATGGGGCCCATCCGAACCCGGCCTCCACCATCACCATCTTCAATTTCGGGAAGCGTTCGAACACGCCCTCGAGCACGAGACTCGCCAGCGCGGTCTGCTGGCACTGCGAATGCCCGACCATCTCCTCGATATAGTAGCTCGGCCATCCCGACGCGGTAATCGGGTTGCCGCCGAAGCCGAAGGCGTGCACGCCGATCGGAAGGCCGGCTTCCTGTGCCGCCTCATAGATCGGCCAGTAACGGCGCTGGCCGAGCGGCTCGACATTGCGGCTCAGCAGCAGCACCTGGACGAAATTTGTGTCGCCCGCGCGCTTGCGGATTTCGGCCGCGGCCGACATGCCATCCTCATTGGCGACGACGACCGAGCCTTTCAGCCGGGAATCCTTGCTGGTCCATTTCTCGATCTGCCAGTCGTTGATGGCCGAGCAGATCGCGCCGGCGAGATCCTGGTTGCGGATGCCCTGCCCGGTGTTGAGCGGGTTGAGCACGCCGAGCACGACATTGTTGGGATCGAGGTGTTGCTTCTGCATGAAGGACAGCGACGAGCCCTGCGGGCCGCCTTCCGGCGGATAGGCATCGCGGCGCGACGCATTCGGCTGCGCCTTCGGATAGGGCGGACCTTCCATCATGCCCTGATAAGCATGGACGCCGAAGGTCTCGAGATGCGCATGCCAGCGCTTTTCGAGATAAGGATACAGCTCGTCCTTGGTGGCGCGGGCCGGATGGATGTCGCAGTCGGCGATCGCGGTCTTGATGCTCGTCGGCGACGCTGTTTCGGGGCGCTCGCGAAGCTGGATGTTCATGGCGTCATCTCCCTCACCTTGAGCCGGCCATAGGTCGCATGCGGATTATCGACCATGATCTTGCGCACCAGATCCTGCGACAACCCCTGCGGCAGCACCTCGTCACCATCGAACTGCCAATGCGGATAGTCTGACGAGAATAGGATCAATTCGTCCGACTGCATATGGTCGAACAGGCGGTTCAGCGTGTCTCCGTCCGGCGGCGCATCGATCGGCTGCAGCGAGAAGCGGATGTTGCTGCGCACAATCTCCAGCGGCGCGCGGTCGACCCACGGCGTCTCCATGCGCACGCCGCGCCAGAACTTATGCAGCCGCCACAGGAATGGCGGCAGCCAGGTGAAGCCGGACTCCAGCATCACCATTTTCAGGTTCGGATGGCGCGCGAACACGCCCTCGACGATCAGGCTGGTGAGCTGGGTCTGGAACGCCTGCGCCTGCGCGACATAATCCTCGATGTGATAGGAACCCCAGCCGACCGAGGTCGGCGGATTGTGATAGGCGCTGCCGGCATGGATGCCGACCGGCAGGCCGAGCCGTTCCGCCGCGGCGTAGATCGGCCAGTAGTGGCGCTTGCCGAGCGGCATGTCACCCATCACCAGCATCAGCACCTGCACGAAGCGCTTGTCCTGCGCGCAGCGCTCGATCTCGGCGACCGCCTTTTCGATGCTCTGCACCGGGATCACGATCGAGCCGCGCAGGCGATCGTCCTTGTCGAGCCATTCCTTGACCAGCCAGTCGTTCAGCGCGCGGCAGAACGCATCGGCCATGTCCTCGGAGAACACCATCTGCACGCCGTAAAGCGGATTGCAGATGCCGTAGGCCGTGCCGAACCTGTCGAGCGCCTGGCGCTGCATGTCCGCAAGGCTCGAGCCCGGCTTGCCTTGTGCGGGACGCCAGTCCGGCCGCGACGAGATCGGCGAATTGGTCGGATAGGATTGCGAGATCAGGTCGGTCATGCCGCGCGTCGTCACCTGGTCGCGCCAGTAGTCGTTCATGTACGGCAGCAGGCTGGTGAGGTGAGGTACGGCGGGATGCAGATCGCAATCCACGCCGCCCGCGATCGGCGACGTCATGATGTTTCCTCCGCGCACGCTCTCACAACAAGCTTGTCGGGCGGCGCTTGGTTCTTGGCTCGCATTCAAGCAGGCCATGCCGCGGCCTGCAACTCGGCAAGGGCCTGCGTGCTGTGCTAGGAAGGCAGAACGCCCCACGGGATTTTCATGGCAAGCAACGAGAAAGAACGCCGATGAACGCGCTCACATCCATCGCCGAACAGGTCGCCGCAAAGCTGATCGCGAACAAGCAGACGATTGCGGTCGCGGAATCCTCAACCGGCGGTCTGATCTCCGCATCGCTGCTCGCGGTTCCCGGCGCGTCGGCCTATTTCCTCGGCGGCGGCGTGATCTACACCCGCGACGCGCGGCGCGCGCTGATGGACATTCCCGACGACGCCATGCGCGGGCTCTGCTCGTCGTCGGAACCCTACGCGCAATTGCTGGCGCGGCAGATCCGCGAGCGCCTCACAACCGACTGGGGATTGTCGGAGACCGGCGCCGCCGGCCCGACCGGCAACCGCTACGGCGACGCCGCCGGCCACAGCTGCATGGCGGTCGCAGGCCTCCGGCAGCAGGTGATCACGCTGGAGACCGCCAGCAGCGACCGGCAGGCGAACATGCAGGCATTTGCGAAGGCGGCGCTGGAGTTGTTGCTGAAGAATTTGGCGCAATAAATCTCCGCTGTCGTCCCGGGCAAGCGAAGCGCGACCCGGGACCCATAACCACCGATGGCCATTGACGATGGTCCGCTCGAGCCACAGCCTGCTTCAACAACTCAATCCTGTGGTTATGGGTCCCTGCTTTCGCAGGGACGACGCAAGGAAAGAGCCTGCAACCTGACGAAGACGGCGTAGCCCGGATGAAGCGAAGCGCAATCCGGGGCAGCTATATCCACCGCACGACTGTTCCCGGATTTCGCTTCGCTTCACCCGGGCTACGAAAGCAGTAACGCGAGAACCTACTTCTCGCGGAACGAGCGCATGAACTGGTCGCTCATCGGCTTCATCAGATAGGACAGCATGGTGCGGTCGCCGGTCTGGACGAAGGCTTCCACCGGCATGCCCGGGATGATCTTCACCTCGCTGCCGAGGCGCGCGACTTCTTCCGACGGCATCGAGACGCGGATGGTGTAGTAGCTCTGCCCGGTGCGCTGGTCGGTGGTGACGTCGGCGGAGACGCGGGTGACGACGCCGTTCAGCTCCGGCGTGGTGCGCTGGTTGAAGGCGGAGAGCCGCAGCACGGTCTTCTGTCCGACCTGCAGCTTGTCGATGTCCTGCGGATTGACCTTGGCCTCGACCGACAGATCATCGGCCTTCGGCACGATCATCATGATGGCATCGCCCGCGGTGATGACGCCGCCGACGGTGTGCACGGTCGACTGCAGCACCACGCCGTCCTGCGGTGCGCGGATATCGATACGGCGGAGCTGGTCCTCGGCGGTCACCTTGCGCTCGACGAACTCGCCGATCTTGTCGTTGGCCTCGCGCAGGTCCTTCGAGACCTCCGAGACCATGTCCTTGTCCACCTGGATGATCTGCAGCTCGGTCTCGGTGATCTTGCCCTTGGCCTGCGCGCGCGAGGCGATGTACTGCGCGCGCTCGCCGGCGAGCCGCGCCGCGTCGCGCTCCAGCGTGGTCAGGCGGGTGAGCTGCACCAGATGCTGCTCGTAAAGCTGGCGAACACCGACCAGTTCGGTTTTCACCAGCTCGATTTCCTTGTCCTTGGACTTCTCCTGCGCCTCGAGCCCCGAGATCTCCTCGTTAAGCTGGGTGACGCGCTCGCGCAGCTGCGCTTTTTGACCGGTGCGGCCATTGACCCGCACCTCGAACAGCTTGGTTTCGCTCGCCATGATGTCGCGAACGTCGGGATCCTTGGCCTGCTCGGTAAGTTGCGGCGGAAAGGCGATCTTGTCGCGGCCCTGCTGCTCGGCCTCGAGCCGGGCCGCCCGCGCATAGAGCCCGTTCAGCGTCTTGACCACGATTGCAAGGCTGGCCTTCACGACGGTCTCGTCGAGGCGCACGACGATGTCGCCCGCCTTGACCACGTCGCCGTCGCGCACCCGGACTTCGCCGACGACGCCGCCGGTCGGATGCTGCACCTTCTTGACGTTGGATTCGACCACCACGGAGCCCGGCGCGATCAGCGCGCCGGAGATCGGCACCGTCGCGGCCCAGCCGCCGACGCCGCCGCCCAGGACCAGAACCACGACGAGGCCGACGATCAGATGCTTGCGGATCGAGCGATGGGCGTTGCGCGGTTGATCGGTCATGACTTGGCGGCTCCCGCATCCGCGACGATCTTGATCGGCGTCGGCACCGGCGGCGCGGCACGCTGCAGCACCTGCGCGAGCACGGCTTCCTTCGGCCCGAAGGTCTGCATGCGTCCGTCCTTCAGCACAAGCAGATGATCGACGCCCTCGATGCCGATCGGCCGGTGCGCAACCACAATGACGACCGCGCCGCGCTCGCGGGCGCCGCGCACCGCGCGGGTCAGCGCCTCGTCGCCTTCGCTGTCGAGATTGGAGTTCGGCTCATCCAGCACGATCAGGAACGGATTGCCGTACAGCGCACGCGCCAGCGCCACGCGTTGTGCCTGGCCCGCGGAGAGCGCAGTGCCCTGTTCGCCGACCTGGGTGTCGTAGCCCTCGCGCATCTTGATGATCATCTCATGCACGCCGGCCTCCTTGGCCGCCGCGATGATGCCGTCGGACTTGGCGTCGGGATCGAACCGGCAGATGTTCTGCGCGACCGTACCGGCGAACAGCTCGACGTCCTGCGGCAAATAGCCGACATGACGGCCGAGCTGGTCCGACGACCACTGGTCGAGCGCGGCTCCGTCGAGCCGTACCTTGCCCCGCGCCGGCATCCAGACGCCGACCAGCGCCCGGATCAGCGACGACTTGCCGGAGCCGCTCGGGCCAATCACGCCGACGCCGCTGCCGGCCTCGACGGCGAAGGTGATGTCCTGCACGATGGCGCGCTGATCGCCCGGCGCGACCATGGTCACGGCTTCGACCGAGAGCCTCTTCTCCGGCGCCTGCAACAGGGTCTGCTCGGGACGCGCCGGCATCTGCTGCAGCAGGCGGTTGAGCCGATGCCAGCTCTGCCGCGCGGCGACGAAGCCCTTCCAATGCGCGATCGCGAGATCGACCGGCGCCAGTGCCCGCGCGCTCAGGATCGAGCCGGCGATGATGATGCCGCCGGTGGCCTCCTGATGGATCACGAGATAGGCACCGACCGCGAGCACGGCGGACTGCAGCATCATGCGCAGCACCTTGGCGACCGCACCGAGGCCGCCGGTGACGTCGCTCGCATGCTGGTTGCCGGACAGATATTCCTCGTTGGCCTCGTTCCAGCGCTTGTTCATGCGGCCGGCCATGCCCATCGCCACCAGCACCTCGGCATTGCGGCGGCTGGAGGCGGCGAGATCGTTGCGCCGCGCCGCGAGCGTCATCGCTTCCTTGGCCGGCGTGCGCGACAAATATTCGGTGATCAGCGTCAGGGTCACCAGGATGATCGCGCCGACCAGCGCCGTGACGCCAAGCAGCCAGTGGAATGCGAAGCAGATCACCATGTAGAACGGCAGCCAGGGCAGATCGAAGAACGCGCCGGGACCCATGCTGCCGAGGAAGGAGCGCACATTGTCGAGGTCGCGCAGCGGCTGCAGGCCCTCGCTGCGATTGCCCGCCATCAGCGGCAGCCGCACGACGGTGTCGAACACCCGTGCGTTGAGCGCTTCGTCGAGTGAGGTGCCGACGCGGCCGAGGATTCGTCCGCGCAGCAGATCGAGCACGCCTTGGGCGATGTAGAGGACCGCGGCGATGACCACGAGGCCGACCAGGGTGGGAACGCTGCGGCTCGGCAGCACTCGGTCGTAGACTTGCAGCATGAACATCGAACCTGTCAGGTACAGCAGGTTGATCATGCAACTGATGAGGCCGACGCCGATAAAAGCGCTGCGGCAAGCGCGCAGCGCCTCAGCCAGTTCGGAACGCCGGACAGCGGGCGCGGCTGCCATAAAAACTGATCTCTGCAAACAAAAGAGTTACGTGATCACCACGTTGTATAGACGTTTGCGACCACCGTCCATTTTAAGTCGCGTGAACCAAAGCATGGTTCGCGGCCTAATTTTGTGATCGCACCGACAGTTGACGGAATAATTAGGGTTAACCGGCCGCGGAACCCTGGCCCTGCGCGGGCGCGCTTCTCGGAAACGGCACGAGAATGACCGACATCGAGACCCGGCCGATCTCGCCATCCACATCGAGCAATACCCCGCCGCCGACGCCGAGCCCGGCTTCCGGCCGCCAGCGGGCCTCGGCGCGAACGCCGATCCACGCGCCCCGCGGTGGCCTGAACAGCTGCACCGCGAGGTTCGGATTGGGGTCGGCCACCACGTTCTGGACCGGGCGCGCGATGCCGTGGGTCCAATCAGCCGGGCCGAGCACCCGCGCCAGCGGGCCGGCGTCCGCAATGACGGCGTGATGCAAGCGAAACCAGGCGGTATCGCCGCCGGCACGGGCTTCCATCGCATCCATGAACCAACTGCGGCCATGGCCATGGACGGCGCGCAGGTTACGCAACGGAAATGCCGTGGGATCCACCGGATCGACAGCGCTCCCGTAAAACCCCGGGACCTCGACGGCACGCTCGCGCGACAGCGTCACGCGCACCGTCGCGCAGGGTTGCTCCTCACCGGCCGGCCAGAGCGTGTTGTCGACCACGCTGACCCGGCCGCCTTCGGTCACCACGGTAACCTGCGTGCGCAGTTCCGCCATTGGCGTCGGCCGCAGGAACCAGGCCGCCGCCGAGATCGCGGTGCCCCAATTGCGCGCGCCGGCCATGGCCTCGACCTCGCCGGTCAGCAGGCTTGCGACCGCCCCGCCCTGAAGGCCGGTGAACGGCCCGGCCGCCAGCGCCGCGGGCTTCCAGTGATGGGGCGTGGCGAGCGGTTCGAAGATGGCCAAGGCGAATGATCCCTGAGATGAGCAGGATTGAGCGTTCGGCCAATCTGATCCAAGAATAGCGGCCATGACAAAAGGCCATTCATCACTTCAGGTGAGCAGGATTCACCCCTTGGATGCCCCAGATCCGCGGGTGATCCCGCCGCTGCCGGCACTGCTCGCCTTCGAGCGCGCGGCCACCCAACTCAGCTTCCGGCGCGCCGCGCGAGACCTGTCGCTGAGCCCTTCGGCGATCAGCCATCAGATCCGCGGGCTGGAAGAGCAGTTCGGCACCAGGCTGTTCGTCCGCGGCGCGCGCCAAGTGCGATTGACCGACGACGGCGAGCGCTACCTCGCAAAAGTGTCGGCCGCGCTGGCGACGCTGCAGGAGGCGAGCCGTGACATGCTGCGGCAACGCGGCGAGGCCAGCGGCGAGCTCTGGATCAGCTCTTTGCCGTTCTTCACCAGCGCCGTGCTGCTGCCGGCGCTGCCGGAGTTCAAGCGGCGCCATCCGAAACTGACGCTGCGGATCGAGGCCACCCACCAATATGCCGACTTCAACGGTTCACGCGTCGATGTCGCGATCCGCTACGGGCGGGAACACGCCGCCGGACTGAAGGTCGAGCCGCTGGTGCAGGTCAAAGGGATGCCGGTCTGTGCGCCGGCGCTGGTCAAGGCAGGTCTTCGGACCCCTGCGGACCTGTCGCGCGAGGTGCTGATTCATGTCACGACGCAGCCGCGGGCGTGGCCGGCCTGGCTGAAGGAGGCCGGGCTGCCGAATCTCGCTCCGCGCGGACATCTGTGGCTCGACAGCGTGCCGGCGATGCTGGAGGCCGCCGAACACGGGCTCGGCGTCGCGATTGCGATCGCGCCCCTGATCAAGGTGCGGCCGGGCTTCGGCAAGCGGCTGGTGGCGCCGTTTGCGTTCGAGGCCGCATACAGCGAGACGATCTACCTGGTCTCCCGCACCGAGCAGGCGCGAGACCGCCGCATCGCCGCGGTGCGACGCTGGATCACGGACGCGGTCGCGCGCGCGAGCTAAACCGTGGCGGGCGCCGGCTCGGCCAGGATGCACCGTGCCAAGCGGCCGGGAGCGACCTGCACGACCGGCGGCAAGCGCTCGCTGCAGCGCGGCTCGGCGAACTTGCAGCGCGGTGCGAAGGAGCAACTGGACGGCGCGTGATCGAGCGAGGGCGGCGTGCCCGGAATGGTTTCCAGCCGCTGGCCGCGCATCGCGCCGTGAATGGTCGAGGCCAGCAAACCCTTCGCATAGGGATGCACCGGCGAGCGCACGATGTCGCGCAAGGCGCCCTGCTCCACGATCTGGCCGGCATACATCACCGCGACGCGATCACAGATCTCGATCGCGACGCCAATGTCGTGGGTGACGAAGATCACCGACATGCCGAACTCGCGCTGCAGCTCGCGCAGCAGCAGCAGGATCTGGATCTGCACGGTGGCATCGAGCGCCGTGGTCGGCTCGTCCGCGAGCAGGATCTTCGGCTTGCAGGCCAGCGCAAGCGCGATCATCGCACGCTGGCGCATGCCGCCCGACATCTCGTGCGGATAGGAGTCCAGCCGCCGCTTCGCGGAGGGGATCCGCACCACTTCGAGCATTTCGAGCGCGCGGGCCGTCGCCTCGCGCTCGCTCTTGCCCTCGTGGCGCATCACCGTCTCCGCGATCTGGCGGCCGATGGTGTAGACCGGATCGAGCGCCAGCGCCGGCTCCTGGAAGATCATCGAGACGGTCTGGCCGCGGAATGCGGACAGCGCCTCGTCGTCCATCGCCAGCACCTGCTGGCCCAGCACCTTGACGCTGCCGGAGATCTGCGTGCGTTTCTTCGGCAACAGCCGCATCAACGCGCGCAGCGTCACGCTCTTGCCCGAGCCGGACTCGCCGAGCAGCCCCAACACCTCGCCCTCGCCGAGCGACAGGCTGAGATCGTTCACGGCATGGACCGTGCGATCGCCGGTGAAGCGGATGTTGAGGTTGTTGATCTCGACGAGGTTGGTCATGCGAGCTTGGGCACCCTGGCGTGGAAATCGGTCGCGCGCTGGAACGCAGCGCCGATCCGAAGCAGTGCGGCTTCCTCGAACGAGCGGCCGATCAGCTGCATGCCGACCGGCAGACCCGTCTTGGTGAAGCCGGTGGGAATCGAGAGCGACGGCAGGCCGAGATAGTTGACCGGGCGGGTGAACCGCGTCAGGCGCTGCAGCACCGCGTCGGCGCCCGGACCATTGCCGACATCGCTCTCGGCAATCGTGGGTGCCGGCACCGGCGACGACGGCGCAATCACCGCATCGACGCCGTTGACCGCCGCATTGTGCGCGGCGAGCGCGGGGCCGCGCCAGCGCATCGCCTCGAGATAGGTGACCGCCGGAATGGTCAGCCCGTTCTGCAGCCGCATCAAGACCTGCGCGCCGTAATCCTGCGGCCGCTCGATCATCCAGCGCTTGTGGAAGGCGGCAGCCTCGACCGCAAGCACCAGCTGCGATGCCGAGGAGAGCTGGCGCTGATCGGGCAGCTCGACCTTGACGATCTCGGCGCCCTCTTTCTTCAGGGTGGCGATGGTCTCGTCGAGGATACGCGCCACCTCAGGATCGAGGTCGTCGACATAGAACGACGTCGGCACGCCGATCTTCAGGCCCTTCAGTGACTGCTTGGTCGCGGCCAAGTAGTCGGGCACCGGCTGCGTCGACGCTGTCAGGTCCTCCGGGTCCGCCCCGGCCATCAGGCCGAGCAGCAGCGCGCAGTCCTCCGCGGTCTGCGCCAACGGACCGACCGTATCGAGCGACTGCGACAGCGGCATCGCACCGGCGCGGCTGACGCGGCCGACCGTCGTCTTCAGGCCGGTGACGCCACAGAAATGCGCGGGCATGCGCACCGAGCCGCCGGTGTCGGAGCCGAGCGCCGCGAAGGTGAGCCGCGCAGCAACCGCCGAGCCCGAGCCCGACGACGAGCCGCCAGTGATGTGCTCGGTGTTCCAGGGATTGCGCACCGCGCCGTAATGCACGTTGTGGCCGGTCGGCCCATAGGCGAACTCGACCATCTGCAACGAGCCGAGGCGGACCTGTCCGGCATCCTTCAGCCGCTGCAGGGCGGTCGCAGTCGTCTTGGGCACGAAGTCGCGGCGAATCAGCGAGCCGCAGGTCACGACCTTGCCGGCGTCATAGTACATGTCCTTGTGCGCCAGCGGCACGCCATGCAGCGCACCGCGACTATTGCCCCTGGCGAGCGCGGCATCGGCCTCGGTGGCGGCGGCCAGCGCCTGCTCGGATTCAACAGCCACATAGGCGTTGAGGCGCGGCTGCCATTCCGCAATGCGATGCAGCACGGCGCGCGTCACCTCATGCGAGGAAACTTTCTTGTCGGCAATCGCCTTGGCGACCGCGGTCAGCGTCATCAGGGCCGGATCAGAACTCATTTCGACACCTTCTCGATCTTCTGCGCGATCTGCGCCAGCAGGAAGCTCGCGGGTTCGAGATCGAAGGGCAGCGTGCCGGAGATCGGCGCGGAGCCGTCGAATGCCGGCCCGATCGAGTTGGCGATCCGGGTAGCGACGTCGTCGTCGGCGGGCACGTCGGCGACGTGCGCGATCACCTTGACGTCCTTGGGAGTGGGTCTGGTCATGCCGCGTTTTCTCCTTTTGCTTTTGCCGGCGCGCGGCTGTGCCCCGAGCCAGGAATGGCCATGTAGCACGCCGCTTGATGGCCCATTGTATCGAGATCGCTGAGTTTTGGCGTGTCGTTTGCGCAGAGCGGCTCCGCAAACGGACAACGGGTGTGAAACCGGCAGCCCGGCGGCGGATCGATCGGATTGGGCGGATCGCCCGAGATCGGTGGCACCTCGGTGCGCCTGTCGGGATCGGATGACGGCATCGCCGCCAGCAGCGCGCGGGTATAGGGATGCGCCGGCGCGTCCCAGACCGCATCGACCGGCCCGAGTTCGACGACCTCGCCGAGATACATCACCAGCACGCGGTCGGAGATGTAGCGGACGACGTTGAGATCGTGGCTGATGAACAGATAGGTCAGGCCGAATTCGCGTTTGAGGTCGGCGAGCAGATTGAGCACCTGCGCCTCGACCGATTTGTCGAGCGCGGAGACCGCCTCATCGAGGATCACGAGCCGCGGCGACAGCGCGAGCGCGCGCGCGATATTGACGCGCTGGCGCTGGCCGCCGGACACCTCATGCGGATAGCGGTTGGCAAAAATCTCCGGCCGCAGGCCGACCTTGGCGAGCAGCTCGCGCGCCAGCGTCCGCGCCGTGTCGTCGGCCATGCCGTGGACCTTTGGCCCGAAGGCGATCGATTCCTCGATGGTGAGGCGCGGGTTGAGCGAGGCGTAGCTGTCCTGGAACACCATCTGCACGCCACGCCGCAGATCGCGCAGCGAGAGCGACGGGCCGACCTGCCGGCCGTCATAGATGATATCGCCGGCATCGCGTGCCATCAGGTGCATCAACAGCCGCGCCGTGGTCGATTTACCGCAGCCGGATTCGCCGACGATGCCGACGGTCTCACCTTTCATGACCGCGAAGGTGACGTCGTCGACGGCGCGCACGGTCTTGCGCGGACTGAACAGGCCGCCGCGCACCGGGAAGTGCTTGGTCAGTCCCTTGACCTGCAGCAGCGGCTGCGCGGCGCCGCCGAGGTCGGCGACCGGCTCCAGCATATCGACGGAGAGATTGGCGTCGCTCATGCTTTAATTCCTGATGTCCATGGCGCTGCGCATGCCGTCGCTGAGCAGGTTGAAGCAGATCGAGACCGCGAAGATCATCGCACCCGGTAGCGCCGCGACCCACGGATTGACGTAGATCGCGGTGCGCAGCGTGTTCAGCATCAAGCCCCATTCCGGCTCCGGCGGCTTGGTGCCGAGCCCGAGGAACGAGAGACCGGCCGCAAGGATCATCGACACCGAGATCAGGCCGGTGGCGTAGACGAAGATCGGGCCCAGCACGTTGCCGAGCATGTGCACCCGCATGATGGTGAACGGACCCGCGCCGGACGCGCGCGCCGCCTCGACGAAATCCATGTTGCGGACGCCGGTGGTGACGCTTTCGGCGACGCGGGTGATCTGCGGCACGAACACGATGGTCAGCGACACGATCGAATTGGTGATGCCGGCGCCGAGCGCACCCGAGATCGCGATCGCCAGCAGCACCGACGGGAAGGCGTAGAACACGTCGACGGTGCGCATGATCGCGGTATTGAGCTTGCCGCCGACATAGCCGGCGACGAGGCCGAGCGATGTGCCGATCACGAACGCGAAGATCACCGGCAGGATGCCGATGACCAGCGACAGCCGTCCACCATAGATCAGCCGCGCCAGCATGTCGCGACCGAGCTCGTCGGTGCCGAGCGGATAGCCCGCCGTGCCGATATGGCGGAGACGGCGGATCATCGAACCCTGATAGGGATCGGCGAGATGCAGCCACGGCGCCAGCAGCGCCGAGGCAAAGATCAGCACCAGGATGATGGCACAGGCCATGCTGACCTTGTCGCGCCTGATGCGGCGGGCAACCGTCGCCCAATAGCCGCGCGCCTTGGTGGTCGGCGCAGCCTGCAACGCAGTATCGCTCATTGCGCTCATGCTCAGCTCCGCTTGATGCGCGGATCGATCGCGGCCTGCGCGATGTCGACCAGGAGGTTGAGCAGCACGAAGAACAGCGCCAGCACCAGGATCGTGCCCTGCAGCAGCGGCAGATCGCGCTGGAAGATCGCCGAGTTCAACAGCAGGCCCGAACCGGGCCACGAGAACACGGTCTCGATCAGGATCGAGCCGCCCAGCATATAGCCGAGTTGCAGGCCCATCACGGCGAGCGCGGTCGGCGCCGCGTTCTTGACGACGTGGCGAAACACCTCGGTCTCGCGCAGGCCCTTGGCGCGCAGCGCCTCGACGAAATCCTGGCTCAGGATGTCGCCGGTCAGCGCGCGCACCGTGCGGGTGACGATGCCCATCGGGATCACCGAGGTCGTGATCGCCGGCAGCACCAGATAGCGCAGATGCTCCCAGTCCCACGCCCAGGCGCCGGAGCCGCCGGGACCTGCGCCGACCGCGGGCAGCCAGTTGAGCTGCACCGAGAAGATGATGACCAGCACCATGCCGAGCCAGTAATGCGGCAGCGACACGCCGGCGATGGCGAAGGAGGTCGCGACCTTGTCGACCCAGGTGTCGCGGAAATAGCCGGCGATCAGGCCAAACAGCAGGCCGAGCGTAAAGCCGATCATCGCGGCCGCGATCGCCAGCATCACGGTGTTGCCGACGGCGCGCATCACCTCGGTCAGGACGGGCCGCCCGGTCGCGATCGAATTGCCGAGATCGCCATGGATCGCGCGCCACAGCCACAGGCCGAATTGCACCGGCAACGGACGATCGAAGCCGTAGGCCGTGCGCAACTGCGCGGCAAGCTCCTGCGAGGCATCGGCCGGCAGCACTGCGACCAGGGGGTCGCCGGGCGTGATGTGCACCAGGAGGAAGCACACCAGCGCCACGCTGAGCACGATCGGAATGACGTAGACGATCCGTCTGGACGTATAGGCGAACACGTTGCGTTCTTTCTTCCTTCTCCCTTGTGGAAGAAGCTGGCGCGCGGAGCGCGCCGGATGAGGGTTTCTATCCGCGGATACAATCATTTCATCTCAGGGAGGCGTGTCCGCGGAGACGACCCCTCACCCGGCTTCGCTCTCGCGAAGCCACCCTCTCCCATAAGGGGAGAGGTGCACGTATTGCGCGACTAGCGCCTCACGGCGCGACCGTGACCGGCGAGAAGTCGACGAACCAGCTCTTCGGCTGCACAAAGCCCTTGATCTTCGGGCTCATCGCGCGCGGTGCGACGTCGTGGGCGACATAGAGGAAGGCCGCGTCGTCGACCGAAGCCGCATGCAGCTCGGCGAGCGCAGCATCGCGCGCCGCCGGCTCGAAGGTCTGGCGGGCCTTCTTCACCAGCTCGTCGAACTTCGGGTTGTTGTTGAAACCCCAATTGTTCGACACCGGCGGCGCCATACCCGACTGCAGGAAACGCACCAGCGCGAAGAACGGATCCATCGCCGCATAGGTGACGTTGATGGCGTTCGAGCCGTTGGCGGTCGGATCCTTGGTGCCGCGCCGCCAGTTGGTGAACAGCGTGTTCCACTCGATGACGTCGAGCTGCACATCGAAGTAGCACTCGGCCAACGCCTGTTGCAGATACTCGTTCATCGGCAGCGGCAGCATCTGGCCGGAGCCCGACGCCGAGGTCTGGATCTTGACCGTCAGCTTCTTGTTCGGACCGAAGCCCGCCTCCTGCATCAGCTTCTGCGCGGCCGGCTTGTCATACTTGATCTGGAAGGTCGGATTGCCGCGCCAGGGATGGCCAGGCTCGAACGTGCCGGTCGCTGGCACCATCAGGCCGGCAAGCAGGCCGTCACGCAGACCTTCGCGATCGACGCAGAGATTGGCAGCCTTGCGGACGCGGATGTCGTTCCACGGCGAGCCCTCGACGCGCGAGAACTGCCACGGCCAGACATGCGGCTCCTCGTTGGAATAGAGGTTGAAACCACGCTGCTTGATCTCGGGCAGCGCGTCCGGCGCCGGCGCCTCGATCCAGTTGACCTGCCCCGACAGCAGCGCCGCGGTGCGGGCATTGGCCTCCGGCATCGGCAACAGCACCATCTTGTCGGCCTTGGGCACCCGCGCCTTGTCCCAGTAATTCTCGTTCTTCACCAGCTCGAGCCGCTCGCGCGGGGTGAAGCTCGACATCTTCCAGGGCCCGGTGCCCGACGCGTCCTTGGCGAACGCGGCCCATGCGGCCTGCGACTTCGCCTTGGCGTCGGCGCCTTCGGCCTTGTCGTAGAATTTCTGCCACTTGGCCGGGCTCGCCATGAACAGATTGGTGAGATTGATCGGCAGGAAGCTGTCCGGCTCCTTGGTGGTCAGCTCCACCGTCATGTCGTCGATCTTGCGCGCGGAGACCAGCGTCGGCATGCGCGAGGCGGTGACGCCGACCTGGCTCGCATCGTATTGCGGCGCATCCTGCTTCAGCACCTTGTCGACATTCCAGACCACGGCGTCGGCATTGAACGGCGAGCCGTCGTGAAAGGTGACGCCGGGACGCAGCTTGAAAATCCACTTGGTCTTGTCGGCATCGTCGACCTTCCACTCGGTCGCGAGGCCGGGGATCATCGCGCTTGCCTTGTCCGACGAGGACAGGTCCCACATCGTCAGCGCGTCATACATCGTAAGCCCGGTGAAGCGATTGCCCTCAAAACCCTGGTCGGGCTGACCGAGCGTGCGCGGAATATCGGCAGCAGTCATGCCAATGCGCAGCACGGTCTCGGCGCTGGCGATCGCCGGCGCGCCCGTGGCTATCGCAAGCGCCAGCATGATCGCCGTCGCATTGGTTTTCCTGTTACGCATCTGAGCAGCCCCTTCGAGTCTGGTGACGTTTTGGTGATTATTTCTTGGGCAAGCGTATGCAATGCCTGTGCCAAGGGGAATAGTTCATCAGCAAATAACCGCCGGGCGCGTCATTTCTTCCCACCTCGCGCCCGAACGGAGCGAAGCTGCCTATTCTGGCATCATGCTTGCAGGATTTGGCTCCGACACCTTTCCAACGGAGCCTTCATATGCGTGCGCGGAATTCGATCCTGATGGCGGCAATGGCGCTTGCCCTGACCGCAGGCTGGCCGGGAAAATCCGCGCAAGCAGAGTCCATTGTGCGCTACGGCATTTCGATGGCCGACATTCCGCTGACCACCGGCCAACCCGATCGCGGTGCCGGCGCCTATCAGTTCACCGCCTACACGATCTACGATCCGCTGGTGGCCTGGGAGATGGACGTTGCCGACCGGCCGGGCAAGCTGGTGCCCGGGCTCGCGACCGAATGGAAGGTCGACGACAACGACAAGACCAAATGGCGCTTCGCGCTGCGCAAGGGCGTCAAATTTCACGACGGCAGCGACTTCAATGCCGACGCGGTGATCTGGAATCTCGACAAGGTGCTGAACGACAAGGCACCGCAATTCGACAAGCGGCAGAGCGCGCAGGTCAAGACCCGCCTGCCCTCGGTCGCGAGCTACGCCAAGATCGACGATTTCACCATCGAGATCACCACCAAGACCGTCGACTCCTTCTTCCCCTATCAGATGCTCTGGTTCCTGGTCTCGAGCCCCGCGCAATATGAAAAGCTCGGCAAGGACTGGGACAAGTTCGCCAGTCAGCCCTCCGGCACCGGTCCGTTCAAGCTGACCAAGCTGGTGCCGCGCGAGCTCGCCGAGCTGACGAAGAACCCGGACTATTGGGACAAGAAGCGGCTTGCGAAGGTCGACAAGATGATCCTGATTCCGATGCCGGAAGCGCTGACCCGCACCAACGCGCTGCTGGCCGGCCAGGTCGACCTGATCGAAACGCCGGCGCCCGACGCCGTGCCGCAGCTCAAGGCCGCCGGCATGAGGATCGTCGACAACGTGACACCGCATGTCTGGAACTATCACTTGAGCGTGCTGCCTGGCTCGCCATGGACCGACATCCGCCTGCGCAAGGCACTCAACCTCGCGATCGACCGCGACGCGGTGGTTGGCCTGATGAACGGCCTCGCCAAGCCCGCCAAGGGCCAGGTCGACCCGTCGAGCCCGTGGTTCGGCAAGCCGGCCTTCGAACTGAAATATGACGTCGCAGCCGCCAGGAAGCTGGTGGAGGAAGCCGGCTATTCGAAGGACAAGCCGTTGAAGGCGACCTTCATCATCGCCCAGGGCGGCACCGGGCAGATGCTCTCGCTGCCGATGAACGAGTTCCTGCAGCAGAGCTTCAAGGAGATCGGCATCGACATCGACTTCAAGGTGGTCGAGCTCGAGACATTATATACGCACTGGCGCAAGGGCGCGGCGGACGAGATGAACGCCGGCATCACCGCCAACAACATCGCCTATGTCACGTCGGATCCGCTCTACGCCATCGTGCGGTTTTTCCATTCCGGCCAAGTGGCGCCGGTCGGCGTCAACTGGGGCGGCTACAAGAACCCGAAGGTCGATGCGCTGATCGACGAGGCCAAGCAGACCTTCGATACCGCCAAGCAGGACGAGCTGCTGGCGCAGGCGCATGCGCTGATCGTCGACGACGCCGCGCTGGTGTGGGTGGTGCACGATACCAATCCGCACGCGCTGTCGCCGAAGGTGAAAACCTTCGTGCAGGCGCAGCACTGGTTTCAGGATCTGACGCAGATCGGGCTGGAATAGACATTCCATCGTCGTCCCGGCGAAAGCCGGGACCCATAACCACGAAGGGGTGTTGTTAGAGAGCCGTCTGGCCGCTTGCCCATTGCGCCAGCCGCGGCGTATGGGTCCCGGCCTTCGCCGGGACGACGTCGAATGTGTGGCGCCTATTTCGTCGTCAACGCGAACGCGCCGTCCCAGTCTTGCGGCGGCGGCTCCTTCTGGAACGCGCGGATGCGCGCCTCGTAGAGGCGGTAGAGATATTGCAGCGTCTGCGCCTCGTCGGTCTTGCGGCCGCGTTCGATCGCGGCGAGCGCACCGTCCCAATCGCGGCCGCGGTAGCAGGCGAGCATCTCGATGGTCAGGTTACGCAGCCGCTGGAAGCGGCCGGAGTTCGCGACATCCTCGCGGCCGGCAATCGCGTAGATCACCTCGGGCTCCCTCTTGCCCTTGACCATGATGAAATCGAGTTCGAGGATCGCAAACTTCTCCTTCACCGCGAGCGCGGTCTTCGATCCCACGATGATCGGGAAGCCGTACTCCTTTGACTGCCCCTCGAGCCGCGAGGCCAGATTGACGCTGTCGCCGAACACCGAATAGTCGAAGCGCACATCGGAGCCCATATTGCCGACCACGCAGGAGCCGGTATTGAGACCGACACCGATGTTGAGCGGCACATAGACATGGCCACCGTCCTTCGCCTCCTGCTCGCGCTCACGGTTGAGGTCGTCGACGCGCTCCAGCATGTCGAGCGCCGCATCGCATGCGTTGAGCTGGTGCTGCTTGTCGTCGAGCGGCGCGTTCCAGAACGCCATGATGGCGTCGCCCATATATTTGTCGATGGTTCCCTTGCGGGCGAGGATCGCGTTGGAAAGCGGAGTAAGGAAGCGGTTCATCAGCGCCGTGAGGCCCTGCGGATTGCTCTTGTAGGTTTCCGAGATCGAGGTGAAACCGCGCATGTCCGAGAACATGATCGTCATCTCGCGTTCCTCGCCGCCGAGCACCAGCCGCTCCGGCGACTGCGCCAGCTGCTCGACCAGCGCCGGCGACATGTACTGCACGAATTGCGACCTGATCTGTCGGCGCTGCTGCTGCTCGCGCACGAAGGCGGAGAAGATCAGCGTGAGATAGATCGCCGTGGTCGACATCAGCGGATAGGTGAAGTCGATCAGCAGCCGGTGCTGGGAATAGAAATACCAGGACGTGCCGATCAGCACGGAGGCGAACATCCCGCCGACGGCGACCAGCGTGATCGGACCGAACTTCGGCGCGAAGGCGATGACAAGGAGCCCCATGATCAGCGCGGCGAAGAACTCGATGCCGATGCCGTAGTTCGGCTGCGAAACGACGTCGCCGGTCAGCGCGCTCTCCAGCACCTGGGCATGGACCTCGACACCGGGCATCGCCGGCGTCACCGGCGTCGTCTTGATGTCGTTCAGCCCGATCGCTGAAGTGCCGATCACGATCAGCTTGCCGGCAATTCGGTCCGGTGAGACGCGCCCGTCCAGCACATCGACGGCCGAGACATAGATCGAGGGATCGCGGCGGGCGTAGTGGATCCAGAGTTGGCCGTGGAGATCGGTCGGGATCGCAAAGCCCTTGAGACCCAGGCTCTTGATACCGGCCTTGTCGGCCTTGATCAGGATCGTGCCCGAGCCGCTCGCCACCCGCAGCATCTCGAAGCTCAGCGACGGCATGGTGATGCCCTGCGCCACCATGATCATCGGCACGCGCCTGACGATGCCGTCGCGCTCCGGCCTGATCGTGAACAGGCCGCGCCCGGCAGCCGCCTCCTCGAGCACCGGCACGTTGCGCAGCAACCCCGGGAACATGAACATGAAAGGCTGCGGCTCCTCGCCGAGCATCGCAAGTCCGGTGACCGGAAGCTTTTCGTTGAGGTCGGCGCGCACATTGGGCCCGCCGGATTCGCCGAGCACCACGCGCGAGTTCTTGATCGCTTCGGCCATGATGCTGTCGTTGCTCGGCAGCTGCCGGAGCCTGGCGCGCATCTCCTCATCGAGGCTGCTGAAGGTATCGGCGGCGATATCGGGGTTGAGACGGTCCGGCTCGGAGAACACCGCGTCGAACGCGATCACCACGGCGCCGAGCCGGGTGAGATTGGTGACGATATCGGCGAGCCGCGTCCGTGGCCACGGCCACTGTCCGAGCCGGGGATCGGCAAGGCTCTTCTCGTCGATGTCGACGATGGTGACGGGCCGCGCGGTCTTCTGGCGCGGTTGCAGCGCCTGGAATGTGTCAAACGTCCTGACGCGAAGCTCCTGGACCGGAGCCGGATCCACGATCCGCAGCGCGGCAATGCCGATCAACAGCGCCACGCAGACCAGCCGCGCATAGCCGAAGCGCCGTGCGAACCACCTGCGTATCGCCTTCAGCCGTTTCATGCCATCTGGATATCACGCGCGCAGAATTGTTCCAATCGAGCAAGCACGCAGTGCACAATCAGCCGGACCAGACCAGCGGAGCACGGCCGCGCGTCCGTCACGTAAAATGAATAATGAAGTCGTTCTGGGACAGGCTCGCCTTTGCGACGTTGTGCAATGTGATCGTGTCTGCGCCATCCACCGTGATCAGCGTATCCGCCGAGTTCGTCGGCGATGTCGCAACATGCTGATCGAACCAGGTATTGAAGGTGCTTGCCGAGACGACCGTGGACAGGTCGATCTGGTCCTCGCCTGGCGTGAAGTTCAGGATCGTGTCGTGGTTGAAGTTCGGCGCAAACACGAACTTGTCCTGGTACCCCGATCCAAAGAACACGTCCTTGTCGCTGGTCCCCGTCAGCGTCACCGGCTGCGGCGGATCCTGCTGGACGTTGAAGATCAGATTGATCGTATCGGTTGCGCCATGGCCATCGGTCACGGAAAGCGCGATCTTGTCGGTCGCTGGAGCTGTCTGGCCGGGGTTGTAAACGAGGCCCGGAGATCCAAGCGCGGTGTTGATGCCGGGGAGAAGCCCCTCCTGCGACGAAGGCGCAACGCTGCTGCCCGCACCGGGCGTCGTCGCCGCCGCCATGGTGAAGGTCTCGTCGGCCGTCGCATCGGCGTCCGTCACGGTCAGGCCGGAGATCGTCTCGGTCCCGTTGGGATGTTCGGTGATACTGACGTTGTCGGTATGGATCACGGGCGCGTCGTTGGCGCCGATCACGTCGATCGTCAGCTTCGCGGTCCCGACGGCGCCGTGCGCGTCGATCGTCTCCACATCGAACGTGTCGGCATAGGTGCCCTTGCCGAGCGCGTTGATCGCGGCAGCATCGGGAACATAGCTGTAGGTGCCGTCCGGGTTGACGGTCAGCGAGCCGTAGAGGCCTGCGATCTGCGTGACCGCGGCGTGGTCCGAATTGAGCGCGGCATAAGTCAGCGTCGCGGTTTCGCCATGGTCGACGTCGTTGCCATGGAGCGTGCCGGTCAGCGTGCCGAACGTGTCGTTGTCAGCGGTATCGGTGAGCGTGCCGGCATTGACGTCGGCGAGTGTCGGCGCGTCGTTGGCGCCGTTGATCGTGATCGTCACGGGCTCGTTGATGACGCCGCCATGGTGGTCGTCGATCTGGATCGTGTAGGTCAGCGTCAGCGTCTCGCCGAGGGCGAGATAGTCGAAATTCTGGTCCGCGGCCGAGAACGTCCAGGTCGACGATCCGGTTGAACCGCCGGTCGCGTCCGTCAACGTACCCAGCGACAGCCAGTTCAGGATCGTGGACTCGCCGGGCAGGCCCGTGGTCACCCCGGATTCGGCGACGCCGGTGATGGTCATGGTGTGGGTGTCGCTGAGATCCACATCGGTGAACGTCACGGTGCCCGATGCGCTGTCCGGCGTCGATGAACCGGTCGTATCGGGTTGTTCGGGGATGATGGCCGCCTGAGGCGCCGACGTGACGACCGGCGCGTCATTGCTGCCGGTAATCGTGATCGTCACCGGTTGGCTGATCACGCCGCCATGATGGTCATTGACCTCGACCGTATAGGTCAGCGTCAGTGTCTCACCGTCGGCAAGATAATCGAAATTGCGGTCGGCGGCCGAGAAGGTCCAGGCTTGGGATCCGGCGACTCCGCCGGTCGAATCGGTCAGCGTCCCCAGCGAGAGCCAGTTCAGGATCGTCGACTCGTCCTCAGGCAGGCCTATGGTCGTTCCAGATTCCGCGACGGCGGTGATGGACACGATGTGGGTGTCGCTGCGATCGACGTCGGCAAATGTCACCGCGCCCTGGGCCACGTCGAGCTTGATCGATCCGGTCTCGCCGATCATCTCGGGGACCGTAGCGGTCGGCGGCTCCGACGTGAACGTCGGCACGTCGTTGGTGCCCGTGACGGTGATGGTGACGGGCTGGGTCGCGACACCGCCGTGGTGGTCGTCGACCTGGATCAGGTAAGTCAGCGTCAACGTCTCGCCGACGGCGAGATAGTCGAAATTCCTGTCGGCGGCCGAGAAAGTCCAGACGCGCGATCCGGTTACGCCGCCGGTCGAATCCGTCAGCGTGCCGAGCGACATCCAGCCCAGTATCGTCGCCTGATCGGGAAGCCCCGTGGTCACGCCCGTTTCGGTGACGCCGGTGACGGTGACGCTGTGCGTGTCGCTGAGATCGACATCGACGAAGGTCACGGTACCGGATGCGGTATCCGGCACGACCGAACCGGTCGTCTCCTCGGCTTCAGTGATGGCGGCCGCCTGGGTCGGCGAGGTGATCACCGGCCTGTCGTCGGTGCCGACGATCGTGATGGTGACAGGCAGTGTGACGATGCCGCCCTGATGGTCGTCGATCTGGATCGTGTAGGTCAGCGTCAGCGTCTCGCCGGTGGCGAGATAATCGAAGCTCCTGTCGGCGGCCGAGAACGTCCAGGAGCGCGATCCCGTCACGCCATCGGTCGAATCGGTCAGCGCGCCCAGCGACAGCCAGCTCAGCACGGTGGCATGGCCGGCAAGTCCGCTGGTGACGCCGGCCTCGGTGACGCCGGTGATGGTGACCGTATGCGTGTCGGTCAGATCCGCATCGGTAAACGTCAGCGTGCCGTGCGCCGTATCGGGCTGGGCGGAATTCGTCGTTGCGGCGAGTTCGGTGATCGAACCGGCCTGCGCCGAGGACGTCACCACCGGCGTGTCGTTGGTGCCGGTGATCGTGATCGTGAAGGTCTTGAACGTGGTCTCGTTGTTCGGCGCGAAATTATTGTCCACGCGCGCGACATAGGTCAGCGTCAGCGTTTCCCCGGCGGCCAGGAAGTCGAACGCGCTGTCGGCAAGGTTGTAGGTCCAGGTCGCCGAACCGGCATTCTTGTTGTTCGGATTGGGCTCGAGCAGCAACGGGATCTCGACGGCCTTGATGGCCGCAAGCTGCGCAGCGGTCAGCGATGAGGTGACGTCGCTGCCGTTGGCGTCCCGGTAGCTGAACGCGGAATAGTCGACCTTCGCACTCGGCGTGTCACCGACATTGAGGTCCAGCCATTTGATCTGGCCCGTCGCGGTGTCGAACAGTCCGCTCTGGGTCAGCCCCGACCGCTCGGTAAACACCGCGTCCTGGGTCACGACTTGCGGCGGCCCCGGGATGTGATCGAGCCTGCTGTTGGGAGCGCCGCCGGCCTGAGGTCCGGTCGTGTTGACGAACGTCAGCAGAATGATGATCGGCGCGCCACTGTCGCTGCTGGTGAGCTTGAAGCTGGTCGACACCGGGACGACGCTGTCCGTGAAGTTCGTCGTGAGCTTGGTGTTAGGATTGTTGTTGTCGGTGAACTTCAGCGCGAAGACGTCGGAGATGAGCTTCTGCGCATCGGTCGACAGTTGCGCCGACGAGACGAAGCTGACGCTGCCCTGGCCGTTGACGATGGTCTGGGTGCCGGCCTGATCGACGGTCGCGATCGGATTGAGCGTCGTCTTGTCGAACAGGATGTAGGAGCCGGTGCTGCCATCGGGCTCGACCAGCACCTGGAATTTGGCCGGCGGCACGCCGCCGGTGCCCTGCACGTCGAAATCGATCTCGACCAGCACCGCGGTACCGCGGATGCCCATGGTCGCGACCGGCGTATCGACCTTCATGTCGCCGTGCTTGGCGGTCGCGCCGGCAACGAAGGAGATCGTGCCCGAGACCAGACTCATCAGCGACGAATTGCTCGACCCGTTCGGGTCGTAGATCATTTCGTTCAGCACCATCTTGGCGTTCGGTCCGAGACCGAACACGGTGCCGTCGATGAAGGTGATGCCGAGCGTCGAGTCGCCGCCGGATTGCACAACGTCACCCTTGTTGACGTTGTCGCCCTGGTTCAGGACGATCGCGACGCCATTGCGGATGGCAGTGGCGTTCCCGGTCAGCTTGGTAACGTGGCCGATGACCTTGGCCGGCTCCGCCGCGCCGCCGGCCTGGGCATATTGGGTATAGCCGGTGAGTGCGCTGACGAGTTCGCCGGTGAGATGCGCGCCGTCAGGCGACGCCAGCGGCGCGCGCTTTTCGCCCTTGAAGTAGTCGTGCAGGACGAGTTCCCGATCGTCCTTCGCGATGACGAGATCGAGCCCGGTCCGCTTGAAGTCGCCGGTGAACAGCAATTGCCCGTCGTCGACGATGATCGCGCCGGGCGGAGCATGCGTGGAAACACTGTCGACGTGCACGTATCCACGGGCATAAGCGTCCGTGTTCGGCAACAGGCCGTCGAATTTCTCGACAAAGTTCACTGCGGATCACCGCACGAGAGTTAATATTGTTAAAATATCCGAATGATTATGCCTGCATATCATCGGATAAAGCTTGGTGAAACCACTCTGTGCTTGCGCAAGGTGGCCCTGTGGTGCGGTTTGACTGGATGTGACTTGGCTCACGCTGTGAAGAGCCGTGTAGTTTGGATTCGCTTGACGGTACCATAAGGTGGTATTTAAGCCAAGATACGTACTGAGCCACGTATTCGTGGTATTGATTGGCATTTCTGTACTTGCCTCTATTTCCCCATAGCCCAGAGCGGGCATTTGACCCCAATTTCCCGGCCAAAGCTGTGACTTAGCTTACAAATCACAGCAGTCCTGTGCGCGGACCGGCCGGGTTAACCAGAAGGCAAGGATGAGTTGCAAAGCAGTGGAAAAAGGTTCGCCGCTTCCTTTCACAAACCGGTAAAGTTTTCGGGACCCCAAGCAGGCGCCCTTTAGCCTCTTCCCCTGATTCCCCACATCTTAAGTCGATTCGAAGGGATCGTTCGCCATGCTGCCCGGCATGAAACGATCCGGTCGCGTGCGCGGTGCAATATCCACCCGCCGATGAGCGGACAGGGGGTGTCAGATGAGATTCTCGCTTCGCCCGCTTGCGCTGCGCGCCATGATGCTGGGCTTTGGCCTGGCGCTGGCCGCGCCGGTTGCAGAGCTCAATGCCGCTTCGCTGCTCTCGCCTGGTCCGGCGACGCTGATCAGAAAGTCGACCGAGCCGTTCGGCCTGACGACCAGCCTGCTTGCCGACGGCGGCCTGTATGACAAATGGCTCGGCGTGCAGCGCCAACTCGCCGACGAATTGGAGCAATTGGCAGCCTGCGAGAGCGACCGCGCCGGCTGTGCGTCGCCGGCGGCGCTGCGATTCCTGGCGATCGTCGATGCCGGACGGGCGCGTCAGGGTCGCGCCCGGCTCGGCGAGATCAACCGCGCGATCAACCTTGCGATCCGTCCGGGCAGCGATCTTGCGGCCTATGGAGAGCCAGACGTCTGGGCGACGCCGCTCGCCACATTCGCCCGCGGCAGCGGCGATTGCGAGGACTATGCGATCGCGAAATTGGTGGCGTTGCGCAAGGCCGGCGTGGCGCCGGAAGATTTGCGGATCGTCGTCCTGCATGACCTCGTCGGCGGCGAGGACCATGCGGTGGTCGCGGCGCGGCTCGACGGCCGCTGGCTGACGCTCGACAACCGCCGCATGGCGATGATCGAGGACAGCGACATCAGGAGTTTTCGGCCGACCTTCGTGATCGACCAGCATGGCGTCAGCCGCTATGTCGATGCCCCGCTCGCCGCCGAGGCCGCGTGGCGGCCGGCGGCGCGGTAAACCGACTGCCTCATTCCGGGGCGATGCGAAGCATCGAACCCCAATTCGCAATTGCGAATTGGGGAATCTCGAGGTTCCCCGGTGCGCAACTGAGCATCGCGGTCTGGTGCTAACGCACCATCCCGGAACGACGATCCCGAGGAGCCGCTCAGAACATCAGATTGTCCTTCACCAGCACCCAGCGGCCGCCCTTGACCTGCTGCACCTGGGTGATGGTGTTGGCGAGATGGTCCGTTTTGGAGAACTTGGTCGGCGGCGAGCTGAAGATGTCGAGGAATTTGTCGCCTGATTCCAGCGAGTCCAGCATCTTCTGGCCGGTGAGATCCTTGCCCGCCTTCTGCGCGTAGAAGGCGAAGGTCATCACCGCGTTGTAGCCGATGATCGCCTGGGTATTGGCGTCCGTGTTGAACATCTTCTTGTAGTTCGCCAGCCAGTCCTTCACCTTGCCCTTGGCCGTGTCCTCGTAGGGAATCTCGAAGCCCGACGCCGCATAAAGCCCTTCGACGGCTTCCTTGCCGAGCGCCGGCACTTCGAGCACGTTGGTCGGGGTGGCGCCGAGGAAGGTCACGTCCCAGCCGAGCTTCTTCGCTTCGTTCATCGCGCCGATGGTCTCGCGGATCACGGTACCGAGCACGACGAGGTCGCAGCCGTCGGCCTTCATCTTGGCGACCTGCGCCGAGAAGTCGGAGGCGCCACGCTTGTAGCTCGTGACCGAGGCCGGCTGCACCTTCATCGCGCCGAGCTGCTGGGTGAAGCCGTCGAGCACGTTTTTGCCGTACTCGTCATCCTGATGCATGATGCAGGGCTTCTTGAAGTTCTTCCACTCCATCATGTATTTGAGCGCGGCGCGCGTGCTCTCGACATAGGGCAGGAGGTTGTTGAACTTCAGCCGCTCCTGCGGCTTGGCGGGATCGAACTTGAAGGTGAATTCGGCGGCCGTCAGCGGGAACAGCTGCAGCACGCCGGCATCGAACAGGACGTCCTGCGCGGCGAGCACGGTCGGCGAGCCCATCGGCCCGATCATCGCGAACACCTTGTCGCGCTCGACCATCTTCTGCGAGGCCAGCACCGCCTTCTTCGGATCGTAGCCGTTATCCTCCAGGATCATCTTGATCTTGCGGCCGTTGATGCCGCCGCCGGCGTTGATTTCCTCGACCGCCATCTTCATGCCATTGGACACCGGAACGCCCCAGACCTTGATCGGGCCTGACAAGTCCTGGTGCGTTCCGATCACGATTTCGGTCGGCGAGATGCCTTCATTGGTGACCTTGGTCTGGGCTGCGGCCGGCAGACAGGTCAGCGCCAGCGCGCTCACCGCAAGGCCCAGCGCCTTCAGCGATTTCGACATTGCAGTCTCCTCCTTAACAATGGCCCATGTTGAGCGAAGGGTCGGGCCGGCTCGCTCCTTCGCCAATTTCCTTCTCTTCGGCTATGCCACCGCCCGCTCGCCATACATGGCGTCGATCTCGGCGGCGTAGCGCTTGTTCACGAAGCTGCGCTTCAGCTTCATGGTCGGCGTCAACTCCTCGTCCTCGGGCGTGAGCTGGCGCTCGATCAGATAGAATTTCTTGACGGTCTCGACGCGCGCGAACTTCACGTTGACCGCCTCGACCTCGCGCTGGATCAGATCCTGGATTTCGCGGGCGCGGCACAGGCTCGCGTAATTGGTGAAGGGGATGTCGTGATCCTGGGCGTATTTCTCGACATTCTCCTGGTCGATCATGATCAGGCAGGTGAGATACGGCCGCTTGTCACCGATCACGACCGCGTCCGAGACGTAGGGCGAGAATTTGAGCTGGTTCTCGATCTCGGACGGCGTGATGTTCTTGCCGCCGGAGGTGATGATGATGTCCTTCATACGGTCGGTGATCTTGACATAGCCTTCATTGTCGATCGTGCCGACGTCGCCGGTGTGCAGCCAGCCTTTGGCGTCGATCGTCTCGGCGGTCCTCTCCGGCTGGTTGAGATAGCCCATGAACAGGAAGTCGCCCTTGATCAGGATCTCGCCCTTCGGGCAGATCATCACCTCGCCCCAGGGCGCGGCCTTGCCGACCGAGCCGAGCTTGATGCGGTCCGCCGGCATCATGGTCGCGACGCCGCAATTCTCGGTCTGGCCGTAGACCTCGCGCATGTCGATGCCGAGCGCGAGATACCAGCGGATCAGATCCGGCGAGATCGGCGCGGCGCCGGTCAATGCGATCCGGCAGCGGTCGAGCCCGAGCATGCGGCGGATGTTGCGGAACACCAGCCAATAGGCCGCGCGATTGGCGAGCCGCAGCGACAAGGGCGGCGTCTCGCCCTGCAGCCGGCACTCGGTCATCCGGTTGCCGATCGCGAGCGCACGGGCGTACATCCAGTTCTGGAGCGGGGTCGCATCCTTCAGCGCGATGGTGATGCCGGAATAGAACTTCTCCCAGATCCGGGGCACCGCGAGGAACGCGGTCGGCTGCACCTCGCGCAGATTGTCCGGCACCGTCTCCGGGCTCTCGGCGAAATTCATCACCGAACCCAGCGCGAGCGAGATGTAATAGCCGCCGACCCGCTCGGCGACATGGCAGAGCGGCAGGAACACCAGCCGCTCCTCGCTGTCGGTCGAGGGGTAGAGATCGTTGGCGTGGCGCATCTGGTGCGTCACGCTGCGGTTGGAGTGCATCGCGCCCTTCGGCGGGCCCGTGGTGCCGGAGGTATAGACCAGGATCGCGAGGTCGGAGGCGGTGCGGCTGCCGGTCATCTCGTCCCACAAGGCATCGTTGCCCTGCGCATGGTTGCGGCCGAGCGCGGTGAATTCGGCAAGCGACAGCACCATCGGATCGGAGAAGCCGGAGAGGCCCTCCATGTCGAACACGACGATCTTCTCCAGCGTCGGGCAGCGCGAGCGGCAGGTCAGCACCTTGTCGAGCTGCTCCTCGTCCTCGACAAAGATCACCCGCGTGCGGGAATCATTGATGAGGTATTCGACCTGCGCCGCCGAATCGGTCGGATAGATGCCGGACGAGACGCCGCCGGCGCACAGGATGCCCATGTCGGCATAGACCCATTCCGGCACCGCGTTGGCGATGATCGAGCCAACGTCGCCGGGGCGAAAGCCGGTCGCCTGCAGGCCGAAGGCGATGTCCTTGGAAATCTGCAGCCATTCGCGCCAGCTGGTCGGCTGCCAGATGCCGAACTTTTTCTCGCGGATCGCGGGCCTGTCGCCACGCGTTTGAACCGCGAGCAGAAAGCTCCTCGCGATCGTGTCGGCAACCGTCAGCACCGCTGGTCCTGCCATGCGCGCTCCCTCCTCTGCCGCCTGCCTCGCGCGCCGGGTTGTTGTGCCGGTCTTGTTTGCGAGCCAAGCCTGAAATCTAGCTCCAACCCTCTCTCAACGCAGCGTCGACTTTCGTCGACGCGAGCCTTCTTCAGCGCCAAGTCCTTCTCAACGCCACGTCTTCTTCTTTTTCCAGCGCCGCTCGCCCCGCGCGCCGGCTTCCTTGGCGCCGAGATAGAACTCCTGGATATCGGGTGAATTCATCAGCCGTTCGCAGGTATCGTTCATGACGACGCGGCCGATCTCCAGCACATAGCCGTAATGCGCCGTCTCCAGCGCGATCTTGGCATTCTGCTCGACCAGCAGGATCGACATGCCCTGCTCCTCATTGACGCGGCGGATGATGGTGAAGATCTCCTTCACCAGGATCGGCGACAGCCCGAGCGACGGCTCATCGAGCAGCAGCAGCGTCGGCCGGTTCATCAGCGCCCGCCCGATCGCCAGCATCTGCTGTTCGCCGCCCGAAAGCTGCCCGGCCGGCTGGCCGAGCCGCTCCCTCAATCGTGGAAAATAGCCGTAGACACGCTCAAGGTCCTGCGCCACACCGTCGCGGTCCTTGCGCAGATAGGCGCCCATCGTCAGGTTTTCGCGCACCGACAGGAACGGAAACACCTCGCGCCCCTCGGGCACGTGGCTCAGGCCGAGCCGCACGATCCGGTCGGCCTCCATGCGCTGGATCGGCTTGCCGAGGAATTCGATCGAGCCCTTCTGCGGGTCGAGGATGCCGGAGATCGTCTTCAGGACCGTGGTCTTGCCCGCACCGTTGGCGCCGAGCAGCGTCACGATCTGGCCGCGCGGCACCTCGAGGCTGATGCCGCGGATCGCCATGATCGGCCCGTAATAGCTTTCGATGTTGGAGAGCTTCAGGATGATGTCCGCTGTGCTCATGGCATCATCCTCATGCGCCGAGATACGCTGCGACGACGTCGGGATGGTGCTGCACCTCGGACGGCGAGCCCATCGCCAGCACGCGGCCGTAGTTCAGCGCGATGACGCGGTCGGAGACGCGGTTGACCAGCGTCATGTCGTGCTCGACCATCAGCACCGTGATGCCGAGCTCGCTCTTCATGTCGCGGATCCAGAACGACATGTCGTCGGTCTCCTCGACATTGAGGCCGGACGACGGCTCGTCGAGCAGGATCAGCTTCGGCTCCGAGCACAGCGCACGCGCCAGCTCGATCACCTTGCGCACGCCGTAAGGCAGTCCCGAGATCAGCTTGTCGCGGTAGGGCTCGAGATCGAGGAACTCGATCACCTGCTCGACGCGGCGGCGATGCGCCTTCTCGCCGGCGCGGACGCTCGGCAGGAACAACAGCTCCTGCCACAGCCGGGTGGTGGAATGGCGATGGCGGCCGACCAGGAGATTGCTCAGCACGGTCGCGTTCTCGAACAGCTCGATGTTCTGGAAGGTGCGGGCGATGCCGAGCTTCGCGATGTCGTAGGCCGGCTCCTGGGTAATGTCCTGATCCTCGAAGAAGATCTTGCCGGAGGTCGGCGGATAGATCCGCGAGATCAGGTTGAAGATCGAGCTCTTGCCGGCGCCGTTGGGCCCGATGATCGAGAGGATCTCGCCCTTCTCGACCGCGAAGCTGACCGCATCGACCGCCTTGAGGCCCCCGAAATGCAGCGACAGGTTCTCGGCGCGGAAATAGCTCATCTGTTCCGCTCCGATTTCACGTAGATCTTCTGCCGCTTGAAGGTCGCGCGCTTGTAGAGCGGGAACAGCTGGAAGAAGAGTTTGATCTTGAGCCAGCGGCCGTAGAGTCCGAGCGGCTCAAACAGCACGAACAGCACGATGATGATGCCGTAGATCGCGCCTTTCAGTCCGTTGGCGGAGGCGAACGCTGCGACCGCGTCCTGGATGTGGCCCGCGCGCTCGGAGCCGGCGCCGAGGGTCGCCGCAACGCCGCCGATCACGCCGGGCATGTCGTCCTTCAGATAGGTCAGGAACGGATCGATCATGACCAGGAAGATCGCGCCCAGCACCGCGCCGTGCAGGCTGAACGTGCCGCCGATCAGGATCACGATGATGAACTCGATCGAGAGCTGCAGCGTGAACATCTCGGGCGAGATGAAGGACAGCTTGTGCGCGAACAGCACGCCGGCAAAGCCGGTGATCGCCGCCGAGATCGCGAACGACTTCACCTTGTAGAGCGCGACATTGATGCCCATGCTGCGCGCCGCGGTCTCGCTGTCGCGGATCGCGACGAAGGCGCGCCCGGTCGGCGAGCGCAGCAGATTGAGCGTGCCGACGATGGTCAGCACCAGCACCGCAAGGCAGAGATAGTAGAAGGTCGGGCCGTCGCGCGACACCGTGGTGCCGAGCAGCTGCATGGTCTTGACCCGCATGCCCTCATTGCCGTTGGTGACGCTTTCCCAGCGCGCCAGGATCTCCTCGACGATGAACGCAAAGGAGATGGTCGCGATCACCAGATAGATGCCCTGCAGCCGCAGCGCCGGAAATCCGACCAGCGCGCCGACCACGCCGGTCAACAGCCCCGCGGCGAGGAAGTAGACCGGGAACGGCACATTGAACTGCTGCAGATAGGCCGCAGTGTAGGCGCCGATCGCAAGAAACGCGGCATGGCCGAGCGAGGCCTGTCCGGTGAAGCCGGTCAGGATCAAGAGCCCGACGCCGACGGTCGCGTAGATGCAGACGAAGACCAGCTGGCTCATCAGATAGCTTGAGAGCACGTAGGGCGCGATCAGCAGCACCGCCAGCAACAGGCCGTAGGAATAGATGTAGCCCGAATGCGGGAACAGCTTGATGTCGTCTTCGTAATCGGTCTTGAAGAGAAACCGCATGTGTCGCTCCTCAGACTTTCTTCCGGACATGAAGGCCGAACAGGCCCTCGGGCTTGAGCAGCAGCACCGCGAGCAGCACGATGTAGGGCGCGACGTCCTTCCAACCCTGCGGCAGATAGAAGCCGGCCATGCTCTCGATCACGCCGATCAGGACGCCGCCGACCACGGCGCCCGGGATCGAGCCGAAGCCGCCGAGCACCGCGGCCGGAAACGCCTTCAACCCCAGCACCAGGCCGACATTGGAATGAATGAAGGTGATCGGCGCCAGCAGCACGCCGGCGCAGGTCGCGACCGCGGCCGAGATCGCCCAGACGATCGAGACCACCCGCTTGACCGGAATGCCCATGTAATAGGCAGCCAGCATGTTCTCCGAGCTGGCGCGCATCGCGGTGCCGAGCGTGGTGCGGTTGAAGAACAGATAAAGCAGCGCGCACAGGATGATGGTCGCCGCGATCACCGACAGCTTGTCGTAGGCGAGCACCAGGCTGCCGATCCGCAGGACGCCCTGGCTGAACGGCGTCTCGATCTTGAAGTCGTCGGTGCCCCAGATCATGCCGGAGATCGAGCGCAGGAAATAGCCGAGCCCGATCGTCGCCATGATGATGGAGAACTGTGGATAGCCGAGGATCGGCCGCACCACGAGCCGCTCGGCCAGCATGCCGAACAGCGCCATGCAGATCACCGCGCCGGCGAACCCGACCCAGTAATTCAGCCCAAGCATGCCGATGAAGGTGAAGGCAAAAAAGCCGCCCAGCATCATCAAATCGCCTTGCGCGAAATTGACGACCTCGGTTGCCTTGTAGACCAGCACGAAGCCGAGCGCGATCAGGCCGTAAACGCAGCCGAGCGCGATGCCGCTGACGAGCTGCTGAACAAAGTCCAGCATCGTTCCCTCCCCGATGCCCGGCGATTCTTGTCCGATCGCTCGTTGCATCCCGCCTTCACGCCCTTGTGTCTGGAGCGCTGAAAGCCGCCTATGTCCGCCCCGATTGAGCCAAAACGCCCGATCCCTGTCAACAAACCGCTGTTGTCGCTGTATCATCACATTTGCGGAGATTTGCCGCAGCACGGACTAATACGGATATCACCTGTGATTTGCCCCGTGCGATTCACTGCACCGAAACGGTTTTTGTCCAAGCTTTGCGCAACCGACGAGCGAACTTCCGGATCGCCACCACGCCATGACACCTGAACTGTCCGCACTCGCCGTGCGAGGGTTAACCAAGCGTTTTGACCGCCCGGCGGTCGACGCGCTCGATCTCACGATCCGTGTCGGCGAATTCTATGCGCTGCTCGGGCCGAACGGCGCCGGCAAGACCACGACGCTGCGCATGGTGGCGGGGCTATTGCGGCCCGATGCCGGATCGGTGTCGATCCTCGGCATCGACGCGCTCGCCGATCCGGTCGCCGCCAAGCAGATCATGGCCTGGGTGTCCGACGAGCCGATGATCTACGACAAGCTGACGCCGCTGGAATATCTCGAATTCGTCGCCGGCCTGTGGGGCATCGATCCGCGCACCTCGGAGAGCTCGGCGCGCGATCTCCTGATATCGCTCGGGCTCGAGCCGCATCTCAACGAGCGCTGCGAAGGCTTCTCCAAGGGCATGCGCCAGAAGGTGGCGCTCGCCGGCGCGCTGGTGCACGATCCCCGCCTGATCATTCTCGACGAGCCGCTGACCGGCCTCGACGCGCTGTCGGCGCGTCATGTCAAGGGGCTGCTGCAGGAGCGCGTCCGCACCGGCTGCACCGTGATCATGACCACCCACATTCTCGAAGTCGCCGAGCGGATGGCCGACCGGATCGGCGTGATCGCGGCCGGCAGGCTGATCGCCGAGGGCACGCTGGCCGAGCTGCGCGAGCAGAACGGCCGCAACGACACCACCCTCGAGGATATGTTCATCGCGCTGGTCGATACCGAAGCGGCGGCCGCGTGAGCTCGGTCGCCCACCTCACCTGGTTCGCGCGCCACGAATTCCGCCTGGCGTGGCGCGAATGGCTGGCGATGATGACCGGCGGCCGGCGCCGGCGCAATCGCGCCGTGATCGGCCTCTTGATCTTCGCGGCGATCCTGCATCTGCCGGCTTATGCCGTGGTCAGCCGCTATGCCGACCTGCGGTTTCCGCTCGACCCGTCGTCGCTGATCGTGCTGACCGCGACGATCTTCCTGGCCTGGGCGCTGATGCTCTCGCAGGCGATCGAGTCGGTAGCGCGCGTGTTCTACGCCCGCGCCGATCTCGATTTGATCATGTCGTCACCGGCGAAGCTTACCAACATCTTCTCGATCAGGATCGCCGCGATTGCGCTGACGGTGAGCAGCATGGCGCTCTTGCTGTCGACGCCGTTCATCGACGTGCTGGTCTATCTCGGCGGCCCGCGCTGGCTCGCCGGCTTCGGCGTCGTCCTTGCGATCGGGCTGTCGGCGGCAGCCACCGCGATCGCCGTCACCGCCTTCCTGTTCCGCCTGATCGGGCCGAGCCGGACGCGGCTGGTGGCGCAGGTCGTCTCCGCCGTGATCGGTGCCGGCTTCGTCATCGCGCTGCAGGTCGTGGCCGTGCTGTCCTACGGCACGCTGTCGCGCTTTGCCTTTCTGACCTCGGAAACCGCGGCGCGAATTGCCCCCGCCCCCGACAGCCTGCTCTGGTGGCCGGCACGGGCATCGCTCGGCGAGCTCGAAATCATGATGCTGCTGCTCGCCGTGGCGCTGGTGATGCTCGGCGGCGTGATGGCGCTATTCGCACCGCGGTTTGCCGATACGGTCGCCAGTGTCGCCGCCAATCCGGCTGCGGTGACGCGGGGACGCGCCCGCGCGTTCCGGGCGGGCTCGCGGCAACAGGCGCTGCGGCGCAAGGAATTCTTGCTGCTGCGCCGCGATCCGTGGCTGCTGTCGCAGAGCCTGATGCAGATGCTCTATCTGCTGCCGCCGGCGCTGATGCTGTGGCGCAGCTTCTCCGGCACATCGACCGCGATCGTGCTGATTACGCCCGTCATCGTGATGGCCGCAGGCCAGCTCGCCGGCGGGCTCGCATGGCTAACCATCTCCGGCGAGGACGCGCCCGATCTGGTGGCGACCGCGCCGCTGCCGCCGTCACGCGTGACCCGCGCCAAGGTCGAGGTGGTCCTGTTCGCCATCGCCGTGGTCTTCGCCCCACTGGTGGCCGCGCTGGCGTTTGCCTCGCCAGGGCAGGCCGCGGTCACGGCGATCGCGATCATCATCGCGACCGCATCCGCCGCCGCCGTCCAGCTCTGGTTCCGCGCGCAGGCCAAGCGCAGCCAATTCCGCCGGCGTCAGACCTCCTCCCGCATCGCCACTTTCGCGGAAGCCTTCTCCTCGATCGGCTGGGCCGCAACCGCGGCGCTGGCCCTGACAATCCCGACGGCCGCGCTGGTCAGCGGCATTCTGACGCTGCTGACGCTTGCCATCGCCTGGAAGATCAGCCCGCGGCGCTAGCCTTCATCACCTCCAGCACGGCGGCGGCAAACGCCTCCGGCGCTTCCTGCGGCAGATTGTGGCCGGCATGCGGAATCAGGCGATGGGCCAGGCGGCCAGTGTACTTTGCCGCGGTGCGACTGCCGTCGGTCGCGAACGTCACGCCGTCGTCGGCGCCGTCGAGCGAGATGGCGGGGACCCTGATGACAGGCAATGTGTCGAGCCGCCGCTGCAAATCCACATATTGCGGATCCCCATCGACAACGCCGTAGCGGTGCCGATAACTGTGGATCACCACGTCGACATAATCAGGATTGTCGAACGCGACCGCAGTCCGCTCGAAGCAGGCGTCGTCGAACGCCCAGCTCGGCGACCATTGCGTCCACAGGATCTTGGCGATGCCGCGCCGGTTGGCGGCGAGCCCCGCCCGCCCCCGCTCGAGCTGGAAGTAGTACTGATACCACAGCGCCACCTCGCGATCCGGCGGCGCCGGCACCATTGCATGCGCGATGTCCTGGATCATGTAGCCGTTGGTGCAGACGAGTCCGATGCATCTTTCCGGCCACAGCGCCGCACCGATCGATGCGGCGCGGCCGCCCCAGTCATAGCCGGCGAACACCGCGCGCTCGATGCCGAGCGCGTCCATCAGCGCCATCATGTCGGCGCCGACCGCCGCCTGCTCGCCCGAGCGTGGCGTTGACTTGTCGCGGAACGCCGTCGGTCCGTAGCCGCGCAGATAGGGCACGATGACCCGACAGCCTTGCGCCGCCAGCATGGGCGCGACGTCCACATAGGAGTGGATGTCATAGGGGAAGCCATGCATCAGCATCACGGCCGGCCCATCGGATGGGCCTGCTTCGTAATAGGCGATGTTGAGCACGCCGGCGTCGACATGGCGCAATGGCTCGAGCCGTTTGGTCGAAGGTGCGCGCTGCGAAGAGACGGTATCAGTCACGCATAACTCCCTGATCTCGGTTTGCGCGGCATCCTAGCGTGTCCCGACGCAATAATCGCCGGCTCGTATTGCAGCCCGCGCCATGGAGCGATGCACGGGCCTCATCATGACGGCACGCCGAATGCGCGCTAGTCTTACGTCCGCGGATGCCGCCGCAGACGGAACAGCCATGCTGAGATTACTCGCCGCGCTCGTCTTGCTGGGAACGTTCACTAGCCACGCCTTCGCGCAGGATGCCCAGCGCAGCGAATGCCTGGCGATGGCAAATGCGCCGCCGCGCGCCGTCCCGGTGAACTACCGGCGCGTCGCAGCCAAAGCCGACGAGGTCGCGATCACCTATGCCGGCCATTCGACCTACTATATCGACACGCCTGGCGGCATCCGGATCGCGACCGACTATAACGGCGTCTATCGGACCGGGCGGCTGCCCGACGTCGCGACGATGAACCGGGCTCACGCGACCCATTACACGCTGTTTCCCGATCCCAAGATTCCCCACGTGCTGCATGGCTGGGGAGAGAACGGCCAGGCCGCCCATTACGCTGAGCGCATCGGCGACGTCTATATCCGCAACGTCACCACCGACATCCGCCGCTACTGGGGCGAAGACTCCGGCGGCGAGATGATCAAGGACGGCAATTCGATCTTCATCTTCGAGGTCGCGGGCCTCTGCATCGGCCATCTCGGTCACCTCCACGTCAAGCTCGACGACAGCCATTTCGCCGCGATCGGCCGGCTCGACATCGTGATGGTGCCGATCGACGGCACCTATACGATGTCGCTCGACGGCATCTCCGAGATCACCAGGCGATTGCGCGCCGCCGTCGTGCTGCCGATGCACCGCTTCGCCACCCCGCTCGACGACTTCATGCGCCTGATCGGCCAGCAGTTCGAGATCGATCGCCGCGGCGGCGAGCGCACCTTGCGGATTTCGCGCGACACCCTGCCGGCGACGCCGACGGTGATCATCCTCGACGGGGTGTGACGTCTCTGTTCAAGAAGAAGCAAAACCAAACGGGAGTGAAAATCGATGGTTGCCAGCACTCTGCCCGCCTCCGCCAGCGGGCTCTATGCCAACCCGCGCGAAGACTGGCTCGCCCAATACACTGAAGAGATCATCGATCCGGCCCAGCCGATCGTCGATCCGCATCACCATCTCTGGGATCGCGGCGGGCTTCGCTATCTGATCGAGGAGATGCGCGACGACATCGCGTCCGGCCACAACATCGTGGCCACCGTCTATGTCGATTGCCGGTCGATGTACCGCGCCGACGGGCCAGAGGCGTTCCGCCCGGTCGGCGAGGTCGAGTTCGCCAACGGCGTCGCGGCGATGGCGGCGAGCGGCGGCTACGGCAAGGCGGCGATCTGCGCCGGCATCGTCAGCCACGTTAACCTTCTGATCGGCGACCAGGCCAAGGCGGTGCTGGAGGCGGAGATATCAGCCGGCAACGGCCGGTTCCGCGGTATCCGCCACTCCTCGGCCTGGGACGAGGACCCCAATGTCGCCCACATGTACGCGAACCGGCCAAAGGGCATCTTGCTGGATTCCACCTTTCGTAGGGGGTTCGCCTGCCTGGCGCCGCTCGGCCTCAGCTTCGATGCCTGGTTGTTCCACCCGCAGATCGGCGAACTGACCGACCTTGCCCGCGCCTTTCCCGATACCAGGATCGTGCTCGACCATTGCGGCGGCCCGGTCGGCACCGGCCGCTTCGCCGGCAAGCGCGCGGAGACCTTTCCGGTCTGGAAGGCGTCGATCCAGGAGATCGCCCAATGCCCGAATGTCGTCGTCAAGCTCGGCGGGCTGGCGATGTGCCTGCTCGGCTACGACTTCCACCTCCGCCCCAGGCCGCCCTCGTCGGAGGAACTCGCCGCCGCCTGGCGGCCTTATGTCGAGACCTGCATCGAGGCGTTCGGTCCGGACCGTTGCATGTTCGAGAGCAACTTCCCACCTGATAAGGGGCAATGCAGCTACCAGGTCATCTTCAACACCTTTAAACGGCTTGCATCACAATATAGCGAAGCCGAAAAGACGGCGTTGTTCTTGAAGACGGCAAAGGATGTCTATCGGCTCGATATCGGGTAAGCTTCCGACTCATGGATGACGGCATCACCATCCGGCCGCTTCGAGAGGCTGATGCGGAAGCGGTGGTCGAACTTTACGCAAAGGCAGCCGCGGTGGAACCGCGGCTAGGCCCTGTCACGCTGCCGCAATGGGACCAGTTCCTGAAGCTGCCGCAGAACCGCGGCGGGCGGGGCTTTCGTGTTGCCGAGCGCGATGGCGTGCTCGTCGGCCTCGCCGAGTCCTCGTTGCGCGACCAGGGCGCGCATCACACTCGATTCCTCAAGATCGTCGTGGCGCCCGAGATGCGCCGCCGCCGGATTGGCCTCGCGCTGTTCGACGAGATGCTTGCGATCGACGCCGATCCCGATCTCACCGTTCAGACGCTGGTGAGCAGCGACTGGCCGGCCGGAATGGCCTTCGTGGCTGCCTTCGGCTTTGTTCATGTCGAATCCGAGATCGGGATGAAGTGCGTCGAGCCGTTGCAGCCGGCGCGCACGCTCGCGGCCGCGCGCGCCACCATCGAGCAGGTCAGCGACGTCACCGCCTGCGCGGGCGAGGTCGCGCGCATCCACAATGCCGCCTATGCCTCGGACGCCGCCTTCCGCCTGTACTCGCCGGAGGAGATGGCGCAGGTCCTGACCGAGAGCGAAGTCTGGATTGCGTCGGAGGATGGACAGATGTCGGGCTTCTGCCTGACCGAGCCGGAGCGGAACTCGATGTGGATCGAGTCGGTCGCCGTCGACCCGGTGCGGCAGGGGCGCGGACTCGGCCAGCTGCTGGTGTATCGCGTGCTGGCTGCACACGACGTCTCGATCGAACACCCCTGCTGGCTCAACGTCTCGAGCCGCAACGCTCCCGCGCTGAAGATCTATCGCCGGCTCGGCTTCCGGCCGCAGCACGAGACCTGCCGCTTCAGCGCCCCGCGAGGCGAACTGATTGCTGCGCGGGAGCGGCGGTTTCAGTAGGCTACCCTGGATACAAATCTTTCCCCGTCACCCTGAGGTGCGAGCGGAGCGAGCCTCGAAGGGCGAACGGCCGAAGTCTCTCCGCGCACGCGATATCCGGGCCGTCCATCCTTCGAGGCGCGCAAGGGCGCGCACCTCAGGATGACGGGATTAGGCAGGGTGGGCCGCGCCTTACGCCCACTCGCCTTTCCGAAACACCGGCACGCTGCGGCCGTCGGCGTGGATGCCGTCGATGTCGGTGTGCGCGGAGCCGATCATCCAGTCGATATGGATCAGGCTCTTGTTGCCGCCCTGCTCGGCGATCTGCTGCGGCGTCAGCTTGTCGCCATTAACGAAGCATTTCGAGTAGCACTGGCCAAGCGCGATGTGCGAGGCGGCATTCTCGTCGAACAGCGTGTTGAAGAACAGCAGCCCACTCTTCGAAATCGGCGAGGAATGCGGCACCAGCGCAACCTCGCCGAGGCGGCGCGCGCCCTCGTCGGTGTCGAGCACCTTCTTCAGCACTTCCTCGCCGCGCGAGGCCTTGGCCTCGACGATGCGGCCTTCCTCGAACTTGACCGAGATATTGTCGATCAGCGTGCCCTGATAGGACAGCGGCTTGGAGCTGACGACGTGGCCCGAGACGCGGCGGCAGTGCGGCGTGGTGAAGACTTCCTCGGTCGGGATGTTGGCATTGCAGACGATGCCGTTCTTGGCGGTCGACGCACCGCCCTCCCATTCATGACCGTCGGCGAGGCCGATCGTGAGGTCCATACCGGGTCCGGAATATTTCAGCGCGTGGAAGCGCTGGCCGTTCAGCCATTCGGTCCGCTCGCGCAGCTTCGCATTGTGCTTTGCCCAGGCGGCGACGGCGCCATCCTGATCGACCCGGGAGGCGGAGAAGATCGCATCGGCAAGCCTGGCCACCGCGACGTCCTCGGCATCGTCGGGGAACACCTGCTTGGCCCAGGACGTGCTCGGATAGGCGATGATGTTCCAGTTGGTGTCGAAATTGACGATCTTCTCCAGTGCAGGCTGGTAGGCGATCGAATTGGCCTTGCTGGCGCGCGCCACCTTGGCCGGGTCTTCGCCCGACAACAGCATCGGGTTGTCGCCGACGATCGCAAGCCGCGCGGTGTTGGCGCCGAACGCCTTCGCCATGCCCTCATAGAGCCAGCTTGCGGCACGATCGAAACTCGCGTCGTTGCCGTAGCGATAGCGCGCCAGCGTGAGCTCTTCGTCCGAGAAGAACGGGGTCACGAGGCCTGCACCGGCCTTGTAGGCATGCTCCACCACCCGCCGTACCAGCGGCATCGCCGCGGCAGGCGCCGTCAGCAAGAGATCCTGGCCCGGCTGCAGCTGCAGGCCGACCTTGATCGCGACTTCGGCGAGCCGATCGAGTTTCACGGGATCGATCGAGGCGGAAAGGTTGCGTTGATGTGCGGTCATGAAGCGCCGTGTCGTTTGAGGAACTCTCGGGATTCGTAGTCCAATTCGATCCGCGTCCGCAAGGTTCCTGCCCGTCGCACTCGATCACGCGACGGCGAGCAATTGCTCGAGTTTTACCGCTTCACCGAGGCCAGCACCCGGTCGACCATCTCGGGCGCGAGGCCGAGATAGTTTTTCGGCGCGGTGAGGCGGTCGATCGTCGCCCGATCGATCCGGCTGGCAACGCGATCATCCGCGGCCAGCGCCTCGGCCAGCGTCAGGCCCTTGTCGTTGGCGACGCGGCAGGCGTCATAAACCACGTCATGCGCCTCCTGCCGGCCGATCGCGGGCGCAAGGCCCATCATCACGGCTTCGGCCACGATCAGCCCGCGGCTGATGTCGAGATTGTCGGCCATCCGCTGCTCGTCGACGATCAGGCCGCCAAGCGCGAACCTCGCCTGGTGCAGGGCGCCCGCGGTCAGCACGAAGCTTTCCGGGATCGCCATCCATTCGGCGTGCCACGGACCGGTGGCGCGCTCGAAATCCTGCACCATCGCATCCAGCATCAGGCCGGCATGCTGGCGCACCGCCTTGGCGGCGGCGAGCATCAGCTCCGACGAGATCGGGTTGCGCTTCTGCGGCATGGTCGAGGACGCGCCGCGCCCCTTCACGAACGGCTCGTAGACCTCGGCGAACTCGGTCGACGCCATGATCATGATGTCGAGCGCGATCTTGCCGAGCGTTCCCGTGACCAGCGCGAGGAAGTTTACCGCTTCCGCCAACCCGTCGCGGGCAACATGCCAGGTGGAGACGGGCACACCGAGCCCGAGCTCTTCGCACAGCGCCTGCTGGACCTCGAAACCCTTGTCGCCGAGCGAGGCCAGCGTGCCGGCGGCGCCGGCGAACTGGCCGACCAGCACGCGCGGCTTCAGCTCGACGAGCCGCGCGGCATGGCGATCGAAGGCGGCGAGCCAGATCGCGGTCTTGTAGCCGAAGGTCACCGGCAGCGCCTGCTGCAGATGGGTGCGGCCGGCCATCGGCGTGTCGCGGTATTTGTTCGAGAGATCGGCGAGGATGCCGCGCAGCGCAGCAATGTCGTCCTCGATGATCTTCAATCCGTCGCGTAGTTGCAGCACCACGGCAGTGTCCATGATGTCCTGCGTGGTCGCGCCCCAATGGACATAGCGGCCGGCCTCGCCGCACTGCTTCGCCATCTGATGCACCAGCGGCAGGATCGGGTAGCCGACCACGTCGGTCTCCTGCCGCAGCAGATCGAAATCGAGCGCGGCAACATCGGTCCGTTTTGCGATCTCCGCAGCGGCTTCAGTAGGAATCACGCCGCAGCACGCTTCGGCCTTCGCCAGCGCGACTTCGACTTCGGCGTAGCGCTCGATCAGCCGCAGGTCGGAAAACACCTCGCGCATCTCGCGCGTGCCGAAGGCATCGCGAAACAATACGGAATCGAGCACGGTGGTCGAGGTCGGGAAGGCGGACATGGGCAGATCCTGTTGCCGGTCGCGGTCGGCAACGTCCCTATCACGGCGCAGGCCAGTGCCCTACCCCTCAGGCGGCACCTCGCCGAACACCTCGGCTGCGATCTTGCTGGTCTCGATCGCGGCCGGAATGCCGCAATACATCGCGACCAGCAGCAGCACGTCCTGCACCTGCGCGGCGGTGCAGCCATTGGCCAGCGCGCCCTTGGCATGGACGCGGAACTCGGCCGGCTTGCTGCTTGCCGCGGTGATGCCGAGCATCACGAGGCTGCGGATCTGGTCGGACAGCCCGCTGCGCTCCCAGACGTCGCCATAGACATAGGCATTGATGATGTCTTGCAGCGGCGTGCCAAAATCGCCGGCAGCGGCCATCCGCTTGGCGACGTCGACCTCGCCGAACATCTTCTGGCGCCGGCGCAGTCCGCGCGCATGGAGATCGCTGATGTCCACCATCGTCGTCGGGCTCCCTGAATGGACTATTTATACGGATAAATATGACATACCTTAACATTCAGATCGGCCTGACGCTTGCCTTTTTGATGTATTTGTCCGTATAAATTTACAAAAGCAAACACGGGAGGGGACCGGGATGAAGTTACGGCTGGGACTGCTCGTCGTCCTGCTTGCGACGCTTCCGGTCCTGCCGGCTTTCGCCGCCGACGATTTTCCGCAACGGCCGCTCAAGATCATCGTGCCCTTCCCGGCCGGCGCCGGTCCCGACAATGTCGCACGGCTGGTCGGCCAGCATCTGCAGGACGCGTTCGGCCAGACCGTGCTGATCGAGAACCGCGCCGGCGCGCTCGGCAGCATCGGCGCCCAGGAGGTCGCCCGCAGCGCGCCCGACGGCTACACGCTGTTGATGGGCACCAACACCACCCATGCCAGCAACGTCGCGACACTGAAAAGCCTGCCCTACGACCCGGTGAAGGACTTTGCGCCGGTGATCCGCACCACCACGACGGCGATGGTGCTGCTGGTCAATCCGAAGCTCGCGGCCAGGGACCTGCCGCAGTTCCTCAGCTACGCCAAGGCCAATCCCAATTTGACCGCGGGCTACGGCTCCGGAGCCTCGCAGATCTCGATCGCCCAGCTGCAATCGCGCGGCGGCCTGTCGCTGATCGCGGCGTCTTACCGCGGCGTCCCGCAGGCAATGACCGACGTGATGGCGGGGGTGATCGATCTCACCTTCGGCGACTTCTCGGTCGCGATCCCGCAGATGCAGGGCGGCACCTTGCGCGGGATCGCCGTGACGTCGGCGACCCGCAACGAGCTGACGCCCGGCCTGCCGGCGCTCGCCGAAGCGATGCCGGGCTTCGAGGCCACGATCTGGTACGGCCTGTTCGCCCCCGCCGGCACGCCGGAACCGGTGGTCGGCAAGCTCTACGCCGAGTGTGCGAAATACCTCGCGATGCCGGAGACGAGGAAGAAGCTCGCCGATGTCGGCGTGATGGTGGCGCCGCTGGCGCCGGCCGAGTTCGGCGCCTTCGTCAGGAGCGAGGTCGTGCGCTGGTCGGCGGAGGTCAAGGCGGCCGGCATCCAGCCGCAATAGAGCGAGGCGGCGTCGCATCATGGCTCGCGAGACACCTGTTGGCATGATTGGCCTCGGGCTGATGGGATCGGCGCTCTCCGCGCGGCTGATCGACGCCGGCATCGGGGTGATCGGCTTCGACATCGACGCCGCGAAGACCGATGGCCTGAGAGCCAGCGGCGCCGAGTTCGCGGCGTTCGCCGCCGACGTCGCGGTGCGCTGCCGGACCATCGTCATCGCGGTGTATGACGCGGCCCAGGTCAGGACGTTGCTGCCGGACCTCGCCAACGCGACGCCGCCGCCGCGCGTCATCTGCGCCACCACCTGCGCACCGGGCGAGATCGTGGCAATCGCCGAATTCGCCTCCCGTTCGCGCCTCGCCTTTATCGAAGTGCCGATCTCGGGGACCAGCGCCGAGGTCCGTGCGGGCACGGCCACCGCGCTGGTCGCCGGCGATGCCGACGTCATCGACGCCGCCGCGTCGACGCTCGATATTCTCTGCCCGCAGCGGGTCAATATCGGCGCGGTCGGCAATGCCAGCCGCACCAAGCTCGCCATCAACCTGATCCTGCAGAACAACCGCGCCGCGCTGGCCGAGGGCATCGCCTTTGCCGAAAGCCTCGGCCTCGACGGCGCGGCGTTCCTTGCGACCGCGCGACAATCGGCGGCATATTCTGCCGTGATGGACAGCAAGGGGCCGAAGATGCTGGCGCGGGATTTCTCGCCGCAATCGCATATCGCGCAGACCTTGAAGGATGCCGAACTGATCCTGCAGGAGGCCGGTCGACACGGCCTGCCCTTGCCGCTGACCTCGGTGCAGGCCGGGTTGCTGCGCGCGGCGATCGCGCTTCAAGGGCCGGACAACGACAGCGCCGCGGTTATCGAGGCGATCCGGGCCGGCCGCGGCCACGGTGAGGGACAGTCATGATCAACTGTGCGATCGCGGGCCTCGGTCGATGGGGCCGCGCGCTGGTCGGGGCCGCGCGCAACGAGCCGCGGCTCAGGATCGTCCGCGCGGTGGAACCCGACGCCAACGGCGCCGCCAGCTTTTGCGAGACGCACGGCCTCTCCGTCGCGGCGAGCCTGGACGATGTCCTCGCCGACCCTCGCATCGATGCCGTGCTGCTGGCGACGCCGCATTCGCTGCACAAGGGCCAGGTGATCGCGGCAGCCGGCGCCGGTAAGCAGGTGTTTTGCGAGAAGCCGCTGGCGCTTCGGCGCGCCGATGCCGCAGAGATGTTCGCGGCGTGCCGCAGCGCCGGTGTGGTGCTCGCGGTCGGGCATAACCGCCGGTTCTGGCCGTCGATGCGGGCGCTGCGCGCGATCACAGCCAGCGGCGAGCTCGGCACCGTCCTGCATGTCGAGGGCCACAACAGCAACGAGAACTCGCAGACCATCACGCAGGGCTGGCGGCTGTCGCCCGAGGAATCGCCGGGCGGCGGCCTGACCGGCGCGGGGCTGCATGTGCTCGACGGCTTCGTCAGCCTCCTTGGTCCTGCCCGACAAGTTTATGCCCGGTTGAGTGCGCGCGAGGCGGGACCGCCGCCGCTCGACACTGCAACCTTGGCGATTGAATTTGTGAATGGCGTGAGCGCAACCCTTGCGACAATTCGCGCAACACCGTTCTATTGGCGCGTGCATGTGTTCGGAACGAAGGGATCCGCCGAGGTGCTCGACGAACAGACGATGGTGCTGCGGAAATCCGGCGAGGCGCCTGCGATCACGCGCTATCCGGCGATCGACACCCTCACCGCGGAACTTGCGGCCTTTGCCGACGCTGTCGAAGGCAAGCAGCCGTTCCCGGTGCCTGAAGCGGACGTGCTGGCGACGCTCGCCGCGTCCGAGGCCGCGCTGCAGTCGATGTCGTCCGGACATCCGGTTGCCTGCCATATGGCATGCCAGTGATCTGCCATGTCTGAACAACCGGACAGGGCGAGATCGTCCCGCTATCGCGACATCGCCACCGGGCTGCAGAAGGACATCCGGCTCGGCACCTACGCGGTCGGCAATCTGCTGCCGACCGAAACCGAGCTGATGGCGAGCTACCAGGCCAGCCGGCAGACCGTGCGCGAGGCGCTGCGCATCCTGATCGACCAGGGCCTGATCGTGCGCCGCGCCGGCCTCGGCTCGGTGGTGATCGCATCCGAGCCGCCGGTGCTGTTCACCCACAGCGTCAAGTCGCTCGGCGAGTGGCTGCGCTATTCCAACGAGACCTACCGCGAGGTCGTGGCCAGCAGCGACATCGTGGCCGACCGCAAGCTGGCCGGGCTTTTGAAATGCGAGCCCGGCAAGAGCTGGTTCCTGATCGAGGCGGTGCGCCGCTCCGACCAGTTCGCCGCGCCGCTCGGCTGGGCCGAAATCTACGTGCTGCGCCGGTTCGCCGATGTCGTGACCCGCAGCGACCACGGCCGCACCCCGGTGCACGAGCAGATCGCCAGGATGTACGGCCAGGTCACCGAGCGCGCGCAGATGGAAATCTTCGTGCGGGGCATGCCGGCGCCGATCGCCAGGGCGCTCGGCGTCAAGACCGGCTCGCCGGCGCTCACCGTGGTACGCCGCTACTACGGCCAGCGCGAGGAACTGTTCGAGGTCACCATCACCACGCACCCCGAAGGGCGCTACACCTACACGATGGATATGCAGCGCTCGCTGCGCCCGAAGCTCTAGCGCACCCGGGCCAGATGGGTGCTGGCAGAGGTATGTGCCGTCTGCGGGGTGCCGCTCACGCCCCAGATCGCGACCGCGATCAGCGCGGCCGCCCAGACATAAGGCACAGCATTCAACTTCTTCATTTCCGGGATCATCCCCAACGTCTCAAGAGGACCGACTGACCTTGCGACCCGGGTCGTGAATCTCACCACCGCGGTCCTCAGCGTCTCACCAGGCAGCCGTCCTTCACAACGCTACTAAGGTTAGACCTTGTCGGTTTCAGGACGCCTTCGTGCGAATCCGGAAATGATTTCGTCGGAACCGGGCTCTCTCATCCCAATTGATGAGACGGCGGGCCGAAGCGGTTCGGCTCCATTCGAGGCAACACTTAAGAGAATTTTCTGCCCAAATTTGAGTCAGACGCACAGCAAACCTTCCAAAGATACGCCCACTGAATTCTTTTTGATTGTCGCCCCGACTCCCGCCGTGCCATCAGGGCCTGTGACACTGCGATGACAAGGGTTTCTCCCGTGACTGCCGAACCGGCCAAACCGCAAGGCGACTCCCGTCGCCGCTCCAAGGAAACCCAGGACGAGGTCGCGCGGTCGCTGGAACGGGAATTGAAGCTGCTGACGGAAGAGCGCCAGGAGCGCGCACTCCGGTTCGGCCTCGACATTGCGGGCAAGACGCCGAAGGTGGACCAGTAGGCTCCGCTGCGCACCACCCCGGGGCGCACAATTTCCGCAGCACTGTTGATTCGCGCGGCCGTCGAGCATGGCCGATGCGCGTGCGGGCGTGCGCCGGTCGTGATTTCCTGAGATCATGCCGGCGAGGTCGCGGCGCGGGCACGACGCCTTCTGCACTATTGCAACGACCAGTCCCAGCTACGACGTCCGCCGCGGCGTATGGGTCCCGGCCTTCGCCGGGACGACGCGAAGGAAGCCGACCTTCACGTGCCCGAAATGGACAGAGACGCGGCCGCGCGTGAGCTATTGCGCGCCCGGCGCTTCAGCATCGGCCTTCACGTCGCGGCCGAAGCGACACCGTCGAGTCCGATCGGTCCCGCCAGTGTCGTGACCGGCTTTGCCGGATCCGGCGTCGCCGTTTCCAGTTCGTAGTGCGCGGGCTGATCCGTCAGATGCAGCGTCAGTGCCCGCAAGTTGAAGCCATTGGCCGGGAAGCGCCAAGTCTTGCCGGAGATGGCGGCGGCCGTCTCGGGCACGGCACCAACGGCCGACGGCTTTTTCGGTTGCGATATCGCGCAGCGCGCTCGCGAGCTGATTGCCGCCGACGGAGTTCACCGGCAGCGCCGTATCGGATTTGACCGCGCCTGAAATCTCGTCGGCCATTCTGCCGAACGAGCAGTAGTCGCGCGCGGTCACGACCGTGACGATGTCGAGCGCGGGAAACAGCATGACGAGCTGGCAGCGGTCGCCGACCGCCATGAAAACCTGCCGCTGCGGCATCACCCAGAAGAAATTGGCGTAGCGTAACGATGGATCGAACGAGGCGTGCATGTCCGTCGTCGCGTGCCTGATGCGGTCGTCGCCGCGACCGCGCGCCAATCAGGATGGGGCACGCCGTCTAGCGCTGCCGCTGCGCGAGATAGAATCCGGCCAACACGGCGGCCAATCCGGCCGCCTGCAGCGTGGTCGGTGGCTCGCCGATCAGGAGCCATCCCAACAGCAGGGTCAACACCGGCACGGTCGCAGGAAATACGGCTGCGCGGGCAACGCCGAGGCGCTGGATCGACACCGCGAACAAATACATCGCCGCGGGCCCGGCCAGGATGCCCTGGGCGATGGCCTGTAGCGCGTTTTCAGGCAGCCCGATGGCCGCATCGCGAGCGAGCCCACCCGAAGCGGCATACAGTGGAAACAGCGAGAGCGACAGCACGCTGATGACGCTGGCCACCGAGAACGCCGAGACACGCCAATGGCGCACCAGCGTGGCGAAGCCCGCGAACATCAAGCCGGTCGCAACGAAGATCAGGTCGCCCATCACGGCGCTCGGCCCCATATGGCCGATCGACTCGCTGCCGATCACGGCAAGGCCGACGACGATGACGACAGCGCCGGCTGCCCGCGAGAGCGAGACCGATTCCTTCAGCAAGACGACCGCGAGAAACAATCCACCCAGCGTCGCGCAGGACGGTTGGATCACGCTGCCATGCCCCAGCGGCACGAACATGAAGCCGGCATAGCTGATCAGCGACATCACCGGCCCACCCAGCAGCATCAGCGCCATGCCGCGGCCCCAGCCGATGCCGCAGAGATCGCGAAGGCCGGCGCGCACAACGAGCGGCAGGAAGGCGATGCCCGACCACAGGAAGCGATGCATCAGCAGGTCGACCGGCGTGAACCCGACCTTCAGGCCGTGCCGGGTCGCCACGAAGCCGAGCGCCCAGCACAGCGCCGCACCGAGGCCGCAGGCGACCCCGAGCAGGATGGCTTTCGTATCCGGAAGGGCTGCGGCCTTGGCGCCGGCCGTGCGTTCGCTCATCGCGAACGACTACGTGAGCTGCCGAGACGGATCAACCCACCGATACGCACGGCTGGTTGGCGCAAGCTTGCCGGAGTCCGCTTTGTCCAAAGGGCGACCTTGCGGGCCGATTTACCCTGAGCGAAGCTGACCTTTCACAGACAAGAAATGGGACTTACTTCCGCGGCTCGACCACCGTTTTTGTCGATCCATCCGGTGCTGGCTGCATTCCCGGTGGGCTTTGACCCTGCGGGCTTTCCGGCGGCGCACCACCCGATTTTGTTTCAAGCGGCCCGGTCCAACCTTGTGGCTGCAATTGACCTTTTTCTTCCGGTGCCGAGCGTCCAGTTGCCGTGTTCATGTCCTTCTCGGGATCGGCCTGGGCTATCGCAAATCCACACGACAACGCCCAGCCGATCGCCGTCATCAGAATGATCCTCATTCCGACCTCCCTTGGCTCATCGTAGCAAACAGGCTGGACCGGCTTCAGTTCCTTGCCGAAGGAGGCGGCCAAAACTGGCGGCAAACGATGCCGCTATGGGTCAAAAGCCGACATCATGCTGTACCGCGCGACGTTCGCTGCTCGGATCAATTGCGGACACGCGATCAACTCTATCGCCTCGGCCGCGCGCGCGAGCAACGACCGTCGGCGCGGCCGTTGTCCTGTCATCGCCGCCCAAGTCAGGTATGATGGCGCTATCACGAGGGGGACCGTCCGCCCGATCGAGGCTAGATACCAAGCACGCTGGAGATTTCGCCAAGCGTTGCCTTCTCGGCGTTGCTGACCTGAACGCCTCCGCCGAACAAACCTCCGCCCTCTGATGCAGCCTCAGCCGTCTTTTGGCTGATTTGATGCAGCCAGCGCTTGAAAGCTGCCGCATCACCCGGAGCCTTTGCGGAAAGAAGAGCCGTAACCTCCCGCAATGAGGCGATCGCCTTGTCCTTGATCTCAGCCGGTTTGCTGTTGGCATATTCTGCCTTCAAGCCGTCGTGAGCCGCGGCACGACCATCGCTTTTCTGGAAGTCGGCCGCCACAGCCTTTACCAAAGGATTGGCGTTAGCGTCGGTAACCGCCTGAGCGAGCGCCGCGCCGCCGGCGAACGATTCCTTCAAGAGACCGAACAGTCCGCTCGGCTCGGCGGCCGTGATCGCCATTCCCGCGTTCATGGGGCTCCTCAAGAGGAGTGCCCATTCATCCTTGGTGAAATTGGTCTTGTCGGTCATAGGTTACTCTCCCTGATGCAGGCGGCGGACGCGGCCAGGCACGTCGCGCCGCCGCAAGTGATGACAGATCGTAGAACGCAACGGTCAGGCTTTCGCCAGCACATCGAGCTTGGTACGAAGGATGTCAATCGCGGGCTTTGCTGCCGCTCCGGCGCCGGGCGTCGACAGTACCTTGTCGCACATCTGATTGATCGTCGGCGTCGCCGCAGCGATCAGCTTGGCAAGCGCGCTTCGTGCATCCGGAGAAAGCTTTGTCGTCCGCGCCGCGACGCCATCCAGCTGCGCGATGGCGTCGTTGAGCTTCGGCAGGGCCGCTTGGGCGCTGGCGCCATCGGTGATCGTTGGCAGTGCAGCTTTCAACGTGTTGATGGAAGAGTTGATCTGGCTCGTCAGATTCACCCCGTCAACGGTGATGTCTGCGGGCGCCATGCCCACAGTTCCGGTTGATTGCCGTGTGACGGTGGAACTGTCAGCGGCCGTCTGCTCGGTCGGGCTCTGAAGCGCATACCAGCCAAGGCCGCCAAGGACGACCAGCGCAGCCACCAAAAACGGCCACCGCGCGCTGCCGGCTGTTGCGCCGGAGACGACGCGTTCGGAAGTGCTGGCAATCCGGCTTCCCGCTCCGGCGGCCGCGGCCGCCCCGCTGCGCACACCCGCACCGGCCTTTTCGATCAGGCCTGCGGCGCCAAGTTGATCGGCAAGTCCCGACGGGATTGCCGCCATGATCTCCTCCTTCTGCGAATGCAGAAGCGATGCGAGTCCGTTTGCGTTGAGCCCGGCATCGCGCTGCTGCTGACCGAGGACACCCACCACGAGTGGACCGATCACGGAGAGTAACGACTTGCCTCCGCTATCGCCCGTCCCTGCGAATCTGCCGATCACCTGAGCCATGGTGTCCATGGTTCGACCGCCAAACAGTCCGGACAACATGTTGGAGCCGTTCTCGGCCAGTGCCTGAGCACCGGAGTTGCGCAGCAGGTCGAGGGGATTTCCACCTTGCTGCTGTGACAGAACTTTCGACAGTTGGTTGGCGCCTGACGGGGTTCCGACCAGATCGGACAGACCAGCCAGGATGGTAGGGATTGTCGCTCCCGCGGCCTTCAGGGCCGCGCTTCGGTCGATGCCAAGAAAGGACGCGATCTGCGCGATGACCTCGGGGGTGAGAAGTTGGGTCACAACTGAATTGAGATTGACGGCCATGCGATTTCTCCATTGAGTTGCAAGATGAGCCCGTCGGTTAGCCCCCTATATCCGCAAGCCTGGTGGGACAATCGTCGATAGATCCAGGCGTCGACCTATCGCCCCGAGTAGAGATTGCATTCGTCGCCTGGAGCCTTGATCCAGATCAACACGTTCCGGTGAGGATCAGAAACGGACATCGCCGACCTATCGGGCGTTGGCCTACTCTGCTACCGAAACCGAGATTACGACGATGACCCCTGATGTCAGCAACGGGTCAAAGCCGACGCATTCCGCGCCGCAGCCATATCCGCTTCGGTCGTCGCGTTCACGCCGCGACGACGACTATCGCTCTTCTCTTGAAAATTCTTTAGACGATCAGGCCGCGCTGTAGCCGCCGTCGACCACGTGCGATGCGCCTGTCATGAACGACGCCTTGTCCGAGCACATCCAGACCACGGCTTCGGCGATTTCCTCGGGCACGCCGAGGCGACGGACCGGTACCTTGGCGATGATCTCGTCGTAACGTTCGTCCATCGTCTCCCTGGTCATCGGCGTCTTGATGTATCCGGGATTGACGCAATTCACACGGATGCCGTCCTGGGCATATTCGATCGCGGCAGACTTGGTCAGCCCGACGACACCATGCTTGGTCGCGACATAGTGGCCGGACGTCGCGAGACCGACCAGGCCTGCGATCGAGGCCGTGTTGACGATAGCGCCGCCACCGCCCTGTTTGAGCATTTGCGCGATCTCGTATTTCAGGCACAGGAATACGCCCATCAGATTCACCGAGAACATCTTGGCCACCGAGGCCTGCGTGAGTTCATGAATGCGCTGGCCGGGCGGGCCGACGGAGCGCCCGGCGACGCCGGCATTGTTGAACGCGCAATCGATGCGCCCGAACGCCGAAACCGTGCGCGCCACCATGTTCGCGACATCGGCCTCGTCGGTGACATCGCCCTGGATCGCGATAGACTGGCCGCCGGCGGCATTGATCAGCGCGACCGTCTCGTCGATGCCATCCTTCGAGAGGTCCGACACCGCCACACGCGCACCTTCACGCGCCATTGCGATCGCCGTCGCCCGGCCGATGCCGGAGCCGCCGCCCGTCACCAATGCAGCCTTGCCGTCCAGAATGCCCGCCATGAGAAACTCCTCTAAAGCGCGACGCGATCGAATCGAATCGTCATCGCGCGTTTTTTTGAGCACGATCTCCGCGCAAACGCGGTACCGCGTTTGTCGCGAGGGAAAACCGCTTCGCACTTTTCCGGATCATGCTCTAGCGCTTGCCTTCGATTGCGATCTCGACGAGGTACGGCCGCTGGGCCGCGACGGCCTTTGCAACGGCGCCGGCGATGTCGTCCGCCTTCTCGACCCTGACCGCCTCGACGCCCATGCCGGCCGCGAGATGCACGAAGTCGAGCGCGGGACCGGTGATATCCATGTTCTGATAGGGATGCTGGGTGCCGGCTTCGAAGTTCTGGCGCCAGACGTCCACATTGTGCTTGAGGATGCGGTACTCGCGGTTGGCCAGCACCACGAACACGATCGCAAGCTTGTGGTGCGCGGCGGTCCACAGCGCCTGGATCGCATACATCGCCGAACCATCACCGGAGATGGCGACCACCGGACGGTCCGGGATCGCGACCTTGACACCGATCGCGCCGGCGAGGCCCTGGCCGATGCCGCCGCCGCGGCCGCCGAAATAATCGCCGAAGCCGCGATAGTCGAAGGCGCGCGCGAGATCGAGGCTTGCCGTGATGCTTTCATCGACGATGACGACATCATCGGGCAGGCCGCGACGCAGCTCCGCGGTGACGCGCGGCATCGCGGTCGGCTGGCGGTCCCAGCTTTTCTCGACGCGCGCGCGGTAGGCTTCGTTCTCCTTCGCCTGCAATTCGGCCAACGCGGCATTGCGGTGCTGCGCGGCCTGCCTGAAGTCCGCGCTCGCCTTTGCACGCACCGCCTCCGTCAAGGCACTGACGCTGACGGCGATGTCGCCGACGATGCCGGCATCGAGCCGGTTGTTGAGCGCGAGGCGCTCGGCCGAGGCTTCGATCTGCAGCACGGACGCGCTGTCGGGGATGTGGCCGCCAGGCGCAAACCAGATGTCCTCAAAGAACGGACCGCCGATCAGCAGCACGAGATCGGCATCGCCGAGCGCCTTGCGCACCTGCCGGGCGTCGCCGGGGAGCGACTGACGATAGCTCGGATGGCTGGTCGGGAACGGCGCGTGGTGGCGGAGCCCCTCGAACCACACGGTGGCGCCGATTGCTTCCGTGAGCGCCACCAGCGCCTGCTCGCCCCCCGAACGTGCCACGTCGTCGCCGGCGATGATGGCCGGCTTTTTCGACTTCAGAAGCAGCGCGACAAGCGCTTCGATGCCGGCCGGATCGGGGCGCGTCGAGCGCCACAAATTATCCGGCGGCGACGCGTCGACCGCGGTCTCCTGTTCCATGACGTCGATTGGCAGCGACACGAACACCGGCCCCTGCGGCGCATCGGTCGCCACCTTGAACGCGCGTCGCATGATCGGCGCGATCTCGTCGGCACGCTCGATCTGCACGCTCCACTTCGTCACCGGAGCCGCCATCGCAACAAGGTCGTGGCCGAGCAGCGGGTTGTTGAGCCGCATCCGGGTATCCTGCTGGCCGGCCGTGACGACCACGGGCGAACCTGCCTTCAGCGCGCCGTACAGCGATCCGATGCCGTTGCCGAGGCCGGGAGCGACGTGCAGGTTGGCGACGGTGACGCGCCCCGACGCCTGCGCGTAGAAGCTGGCGGCGCTGACCGCGACACCTTCATGCAGCGCCATGATGTATTCGAGTTGCGGAAATGCCGGCAGGCTATCGAGCAGCGGCGTTTCGGTCGTGCCGGGATTGCCGAAGATATGACGCACGCCGTGCGACACGAACGATTCCATCAGCACACGACGCCCGCGCATTCGCTCCCTCTCAATTGTTCTGATCCGTTTTGCGCATCATCGGCCGGGGAGCGGCCCATGGCAACCGTGCGAGACGGTTGGCATCCGCGCGGCCGGCTGCGTCTTCCGCATGGCTTCAAGACGCGAACGCGCCAGCGGGGCCGCGGCCCTGCCACTTCCGCGGCCAAAGCAGCCATGAATGAAAAGGGCCACCGTTCGGGTGGCCCTTGTTGGTTATTTCTTGAGGTTGGCGGCAAACAGCTTGGCGGCTTCGGCCTTGGATTCCTGATCGGCCTTGGCGTCGTATCTGAGCGGCAAATTGAACTTCTTGCCGAGCTCGGTGGCTTCGGGATTGGTGAATGCGTGCACCGCGCCGGGATATTCGATGATGCGGTAATCGGCCTTCGCCGCGTCGAAATCCTTCTTCAGCGCATCGTACTGCTCGCGCTTCACGAACGGGTCGTCGGCGCCGTTCAGGATCAGGATTTTCGCCTTGACGGTGCCCGGCGCCGGCGCGGGAGTGTTGAGACCGAGCGAGGCGTGGAAGCCCGCGACGGCGGCGAGATCGGCGCCGGTGCGCGCCATGTTCAGCACCACCGCGCCGCCGAAGCAGTAACCGACGGCGCCGATCCGTTGCGGATTGACCGAGGCCTGCTTGGCGAGTTGCTCGCGCGCGGCGTTGAAGCGCTGCTCCATCACCTTCGGGTTCTTCATCACCGAGCCCGAGAGCGCGCCGGCATCCTTCGGGTTGTCGGCGGTCTTGGCGTCGCCATACATATCCGCGATGAAGGCCACGTAGCCCTGCTCCGCAAACTTCCGCGCCTCGTTATGGATATGCGGGGTGATGCCCCACCATTCATGCACCATGACGATGCCGGGCCGCTTGGCCTGGGTCGCGTCGTCATAGACGACGAAGCCCTTCATCGTGGTCTCGCCGTCGCTGTAGGTGACCGGCTCTTCCTTGACCGCTGCGTGTGCGCTCGCGACCATCGCGATGGCGCAGAGTGCTCCCACTATGTTCGTTATGATCGTTCGCATGCTGACCTCCTGCGGGTTTGGCACGACGCGACATTGGCATACCAGCGAATCCCGCGCTAGGCTCGGAAAGCGGAGCCGCTTTGCTCCGCGGGCTGCGCATCATCTCTCGAGCGCGCGGGCGCCCGGCCCGAGGCCGAGCGCGCCGAACATTTCTGTCGGTTGCTGATGTGTGAACGATGTTGCGTCAAGCTCAGCGCGTCTCGCTCGCCGTTGCTGCGCTCGTCGCGCTATCGATGAACGCAACCGGCGTTCCCTTCGCGACACCGGCCGCGACGCGCTGCGCGTCCCAGTTGGTGAGCCGGACGCAGCCGTGGGACTCCGCCTTGGAGACCTTGCCGGGATCGGGGGTGCCGTGAATGCCATAGCCTTCTCCCGAGAGGTTGATCCAGACCACACCGACCGGGTTGTTCGGACCGGGCCTGATCGTGAACGGCGTCTTCGATCTGACGCCCTTGAACGCGTATTTTGGATTGTAGCGATAGGTCGGGTTCTTGTTGATCGCCGTCACCTTCAGCGTTCCGCTCGGCGTCGGCTTATCCGCGCTGCCGACCGTCGCAGGATAGAAGCCGAGGAGCTTGCCTGCTGCATCGAACGTGCTGAGCGTCTGCCGCGTCTTGTCGACCTCCACGCGCGCGATCGGCGGCGGCTTTGCGGCGTCGACGACGTTCGCAACCGCAATGGTCTCGCCGGCCTTGTCGAACTTCTGTCCCGGATTGAGCGCCTGAAGCAGCGCCTCGCTCATGTGGAATTTTTCCGCGAGCGCTTCGCGCGGACTGGTGTAGCCCAGCGCCGGCAGGCTCTTCATGCTTTCCATCTTCGCGGGGATCCTCTTAACGAACGGCCCCTTCACGTCGGCATCGACGATCGTGTAGCTGACGATCGCAGGCCCGTCGCTGGCGGCGGTGAGCCTGCTCCAGAGCTCCGGCGTCACCGCCTTGTCGAAGGACAATCCGTTCGCCTCGGCAAACGCCCTGAGCGCCTTCTGCGCATTGTCGCCCAGCTTGCCGTCGATCTCGCCGGGAGAAAAATGGGCGCGATCGAGCAGGAGCTCGAGCCTGGCAATGAATGCGCTGAGCTGACGACGGTCCGGCAATTTTGCCGGCGGCGCCGCCTCGTCGTTGATCGCGGCGGCATCAAGACCCGCGGCCACCGCCGGCGCGGCTGACACGAGCAAAAGAACAAGAGCAAAACGCGCAACGGAAAACGGTCGGAACATCGCGCATCCCAACGTGGCTATCTTCCGTAAAGTTACGGAAAGCACCGAAGTTCCAATGCGAATAGCGGCGAAGTTCCGTGGCGGAACAGCTGATTTCGCGGCTTCGCCGCAATCGACCCGCTAAAAAGTCGCGATCCGAAGTGCACTTGCGCGCAACCCACATCACAATTCAGGTCCCTGGAAGCAAATGCGATTTGTCATCGCGGCGCTTGCCGCGTTTCTTGTCTTGATGCTCGATTTCGATCGTTCGCCCGGCTCGATCAACGCCTCAACCCAAGCCCCGACATTCTCGCGCGACGCGACATCGGACGCCGTTCCGTTCGCCGCACGCTTTATCGAAAGCGCTGATGCCAGCGAGGCGCCGGCTGCGACGGACGCGGACAGGACGCCCGCGCCTGCGGCACAGCCGGGCGATGCCGCGGCCGAGCCGCAGTTGTCCGCGATCGAAAAATTCTGCCACGGCCTGAAGGACGCGGCGCAGGCGAGCGAAATTCCGGTCGCGTTCTTTGCGCGCCTGATCTGGCAGGAGAGCCGCTTTCGCTCGAACGAGATCAGCCATGCCGGCGCGCAGGGCGTTGCGCAGTTCATGCCGGAGACGGCGGCCGAAGTCGGGCTCGACGATCCCTTCGATCCGCTGCAGGCGTTGCCCGCATCCGCAAGACTGCTGCGCAAGCTGCGCGACGATTTCGGCAATCTCGGCCTGGCGGCGGCCGCCTACAATGCCGGCAGCGGCCGCGTCCAGAAATGGCTCGCCCGGCAGAGCGAGCTGCCGCGCGAGACCCGCGACTATGTCCGGATCATCACCGGCACCAAGGCAGAGGACTGGATCGAGCACGCCGACACGCTCGCCATCCGCATCGACTTGCCGAGCGAAGCGCCGTGCGAAGGCGTCGGCGGCCTCTCGAAGGCGAAGGATGTCGCCTTCGTCGCGGCGTCGCCGGCGTCCGCGGTGACCACGATCATCCGCAAGGCCGAGGCCGCGCGAGAGGCGGCAAGGTCGGTCGCCGGCCGCGCGCGCAGGCGGCTCGCGCTCGTGCTCGGGAAGAGCTCGCCGGGCGCGGCCCGGCTCGGCAAGGCGCGCCCGACCGTCGTCGCCGCCAGGGCAAAACCGGCGAAGGGCCGGGCCGTTCACGTCGCCTCGCGCGCGCGTTCATCGAGCTGAGGCCGCGTCACGCCGCGTGCACCGCCGCAAGCGCGGGCCGGCGATATTTCCGCTCAGGAAAATGAATGCACTGGTGTATGTTACCGGTCGTTTTCAGATCGGTTGCTTGCAATTCATTTTCCAGTGGGCGTTGTCATGACGTTGATCGATGGTTTGGGTTATCTGGCGTCGGCACTTGTGCTGCTGACGTTCTGCATGAGTACGATGTTGAGCCTGCGCGCTGTCGCGATATTCAGCAATCTGGCATTCATCAGCTATGGATTGGGCGACGGGATCTACCCGGTGCTCATCCTGCATATCATTCTGCTGCCGCTGAACGTGGTGTTGCTGTTCCAGATGGTTCGGCTGCTTCGGAAAGCGAAGCGTGCTGCGGCGACGGACCTTTCTCCGAACTGGCTGCAACCGTTCATGCAGCCGAAGCATCTGAAGGCGGGAGAAACGATCTTCCGGAAGGGCGACGACGCCGACCTGCTGTACATGGTCGTATCGGGCGAGGTCAGGTTTCCCGAGATCGATCGCGGGGTATCGGCGGGCGAACTGTTCGGCGAGATCGGGCTGTTTTCGCTCGAGCGCCGCCGCACGCAAACGGCGCTCGCTGCGACCGATGTGGATCTGCTCTGGATCAGCGATGGCGCGCTGAGGAAGCTGTGCGAGCGCAACCCGGGACTGTCGCTGTATTTCCTGCGCTTGACGGCGACGAGGATGACGGAAAACGCAGCCCGCGCAATCGGGGTCGGCGCGGTGGCGCCCAATCCGGCGTAACGCGCGCCGCCTCCCTTGCCGGCGCTATGGCGCGGACGACGCCGCAAGGCTCGGCAGCGGCGTAAACTGCATCTCTGCAACGGCCGAGCCGGCGTATGCACTGGCGATCAGGATCATGACTCGAATGGCGACGAACATGGAGCCTCCTTAGTCTTCTCGTTGGTCTCTCAATGCCAGAGACTTCTTTCCCGCCGGTGAGGAAAGCTGGTTGCCGCAACCTTGAAGGCATTGGTAAGCGAGCCGTTTACGCAAGCCTCTGTTCATGAGTTGGGAACCGTATCGGCCGATCGACCGGAGCGCTAAACGCGCGGTTCACCGTCACCGGGCATTGTCCGCCTCAATCAAGAAGGCGCAAGCACAATGCCGATTTTCAGGACGATCCTTGTTGTCGTATCGATTTTTCTTGCCGGTTTGTACGTCTACGACAGCTGCCGCAGTGATGGGCTCGCGATGCCGGTTTCGGTAAACGAAGTCCTTGCACGGCGCTGGCCGGAACCGGACGCGTTTCGTCCCACGGCGGCCCGTGTGTCCGCGGTCGCCGGCAACGTGACACCGGCCGCGCGCGTTAGGGAAACGTTTGCGATGTTCATCCCCAAGGATGCGCGACGCCATCCGATGCAGCGCAGCCTTTAACGGCCGCGAGTCAGCCCAGCGATGCGCCGGCTTTGGCGCGGCTTATTCCGAGCGTCACGATGCGCTGCAGGAGATCCGGATAGTTGAGCCCGTCATGCCCGGCGGCCGTCGCGAACTCCTGGCTCTTGGCGATTTCGGGATTGGGATTGGCTTCGATGAAATACGGAACGCCATTGGTGGACAGGCGGAAGTCGATGCGCGCATAGCCATCGAGCCCCAAGGTCCGGTAGATGCGCTTCGCCAGCCGTTGAATATGGGCGGATAGCTCCGGCGTGAGGTCCTCGGCCGGGCCGTCGACAATCCCGACCCGCTCCTGATAGCTGGTATCGTGCTTGACCTTTTCGGTGGCGATCTGGCGCGCAGCGGGGCCGCCCATGCTGCCGAATTTCAGTTCCCACACCGGCAGCACCCGCAGCCGGTTGTTGCCGAGCACGCCGACATAGAGCTCGCGTCCCTCGATGAACTGCTCGGCGATCGCGGCCGTTCCGATCCGCTCATGGATGAAGGCGACGCGCTCGGCAAGCTTCTCGTCGGTATCGACGATCGACGCCTGCGAGATACCCAGCGATCCATCGCTGCTCAGGCTCTTGACGATCAGCGGCAGCTCGAGACGCGGCGGCCGCTTGACCTTGCGGCGCATCGGGAACACCGCGAAGGCCGGCACCGGGATGCGGCGATGATGCACCAGCGTCTTGGACAGATCCTTGCCGCGCGCCAGGATCAGGCCGCGCGGATTGCACCCGGTATAGGCGATCTTCATCAGCTCGAGATAGCTTGCGATGTGCTGGTCGTACACGACGTCGTAGTGAAACTCCTCCAGCAGCGTGAACACGACGTGCGGCTTGAAGCCCTCGATCTCGTCGCGCACCGGCTTGATTTCCTCCTGCACGCCGAGCGGACGAACCTCATGGCCGGCAGCGCGCAGGGTGCTCACGACGTCGTATTCGGTCTTCCACTCGTTGATCTCCCGCGCGCTGTATCCATCGCTGGAGTCGGGCGGCACACAGTCCGGGTGCATCAGCACCAGAATGCGAAGCTGTTTCATAGCGCGATCCATTTCCGGCGCGACGGGCCGAACAGCGCGTGCATGGTCTTGGCGGTCAGCAGAATGGTGAAGTTCGTCACGAGCTTCTGCTCGGGGCCGACGGCACGCAGATTGAGCTCGCGGCAGCGCGAGATCATGTCGTCGAGCACGGCATCGAGCGTCAGCTGGTTCTCTCCGGTCCACCGCGCCACCAGCTGCCTGATCTGGGCGCGGTGCCGCCTGATGAAGGCCGCGGCCGGCGGACGCCGATAATGCCGCGGATCGGCGGAGAACAGCTTGGAGAGATCGCGGTCGTAGGTCTTCGGCGGTGTGAAGGCGTAAAATGCCTGCTTCTTCCTGTAGTGCTCGGCGAGCGTTTGCTTGAGCGTAGGCAGCGGATCGACCCGTTCGCGCGTCGCGAGCAGCGGCCGCTTGCCGGCAATCTCGCCCATCAGTTCGTCGACATATTCGAGCTTCTTCAGCGCGGGCCAGCCGGCATAGCGCGTCCGCCAGTTCGAGCGCGGCCGCAGCCACACCGCAAAAGTCTCGGCGAAGTCCTCGTCCGGATGGCTCTGCGCGTACCAGAGCCGAAGATGCTGGACATAATTGCGGCTGGCCGGATTGGGCCGGTAGTAGCGCGGGTAGTGCTGCGACGACGGGCCGAACAGCTGCTGCCAGCGCCGGCGGCGCTGCAGCTGATAGCCGTGCTGTACCGCATGCCCCGCCTCGTGGCGGAGAATGGCCATGCACTCGGACCACGACGCGCCCTCGACGTCGAGCATCATCTTCTTCTCGAGCTTCATCAGGCGGGGATGGGCGAGGTAGAACGGGATCGCGATGCCGGGCACATCCGCCGGGCTGAACCATTCGCTCGAGATCCATGTGTGCGGCCGCAACCGGACGCCGCGCTCCTCGAGCTCTTCATAGAGCGTATTCACACAATCGGCGAGCCAGGTGCCCTCGACGGCAACCCTCAGACGGCTGAGCGGTTGCGCGAGCAACTGCTCGTCCGTCAGCTTTTCCCAGTCAAATTTGCGGCGCGGCATAGGCTTCCAAAGTCTAAAACAAATCGGACTCTGAATGGTGTCATAGGTTGCCGCCGGCAACAACCGCCGGGGCTTCGCGCCGGGCCCCCGGCCAATGCCGGCATCGGGCCGGACCCGGCCCGAGTGTCCGCGTTGGGCGGCGGGCAGCGCGCCGGGCCCGATTCGCCGGCTCGAGGCGACGCTCATCTTGCGTCCTAAGGCTAGACCCAGCGTTGCACGGCCGCGGCCGTATCGGCCGGCCTGGTGTTGAAGCAGATGGCGGCATCGGGGGCGAGCCGGTGCACCGGATTGAGGATCGTCTCGAACAGCAAGAGCCGCTCCGGCGGCTCGCGCAGCCCGGCACCGATCACGACGCAGTCGTAGCGGCGCGCGTTGAGGGCCGCCGCCGTCACGGCTTCCGCCGTATCGCCGAGGTCGATCAGGCAGCTCTCGACGTCGTAGCCGAGCGTCCGCAGGCCCTCGATCTGCGCGTCGAGATAGCTGCGCACCAGTTCGGGCGTGAACTGCGGCATGACGGACAGATCGACGAAGGTCGGGTCGAGGCCGATCGCCAGCACGGATTGCTTCGTCATGGTGGCAGTTCCCGGTCCAAAGAAGTTCGTCCGAACATGCCGCAGGTTTGAGTCGAAATCGCGGACACGACGATCCGCAGCAACCTTGTAGCCCGGGTGAGCGAAGCGACACCCGGGGTCGCTCGTGGCAAAGACCCGCATGTCGCTTTGCTCATGCGGGCTACGTGGTCTCGCTTCGTCGAAATCGCGGAGCCGTCAGCCGCAGCCATGATCCTGCGCGGCACGCTCGGCGATCGCGGCGCGGCGTTTGAGGAACTCACGCTCGCGCGAATTGCCGGCCAATGCGGCGGCGGCCTCGAACGCGGCATGCGCCTCCGCGAAACGGCTCAGCTTATGCAGCAGATCGCCGCGCACGCTCGGCAGCAGATGATAGGATTGCAGCGCCGGCTCATCCGCGAGGCCGTCGACGATCGCGAGCGCGGCAAGCGGCCCCTCGGCCATGCCGATCGCAACCGCGCGGTTGAGCTCGATCACGGGGGAATCCAAGAGCGCGGCGAGATCGCCGTACAGCGCGGCGATGCGGCGCCAGTCGGTCGCGGCAGGCGTGCCGGCCTCGGCGTGGCAGGCGGCGATCGCGGCCTGCAGCGCATAGAAGCCGCCGGCGCCGCCGAGCTCGCAGGCGCGCGCCAGCGCGAGCTGCCCGCGGCGGATCTGGAGGCGATCCCACCGCGCGCGGTTCTGGTCCATCAGCAGGATCGGTTCGCCGGACGCATCGGTGCGCGCCGCCATCCGCGAGGCATTGAACTCCATCAGCGCCAGCAGGCCATGCGCCTCCGGCTCCGATGGTGCGATCGAGGTCAGCACGCGGCCCATGCGCAGCGCCTCGTTGCAGAGCTGCGGCCGCAGCCATTCGTCGCCGCTTGCCGCGGTATAGCCCTCGTTGAAGATGAGATAGACGACCTCGAGCACGGAGGCGAGCCGCTCCGACAGCTCCTCGCCGCGCGGCGTCTCGTAGGCAAGACCCGATTCCGACAGCGTCCGCTTGGCGCGCACGATGCGCTGGGCGATGGTCGCCTCCGCCTGCAGGAAAGCGCGCGCGATCTCCTCGGTGGTGAGGCCGCAGATCATTCTGAGCGCCAGCGCGGCGCGCGCCTCCCGCGACAGGCGCGGATGGCAGGCGGTGAAGATCAGCCGCAGCAATTCGTCGCCTATATCGTCGTCGAGCGCGGCATCGAAATCGGGCATGGTGTCCTGCTCCCGCGCCAGATCATGCGCAAGCATGCCGTGCTTTTCGGTCAGCATGCGGTTGCGCCTGATCTGATCGAGCGCGCGCCGCTTGGCGGTTGCCATCAGCCAGGCGCCGGGCTTTTCCGGCACGCCACTGAGCGGCCAGTGCTCGAGCGCGGCGACCAGCGCCTCCTGGGTCAGGTCCTCGGCGAGCGGCACATCGCGCAGCATCCGCGACAGGCTGGTGATCAGCCGCGGCTGCTCGATGCGCCACACACCGAGGATGGTGCGCTTGACGTCGTCCTCCGTCACGCTGGCCTCCGGCATGCGGTCAGCGCGAGCGTCAACACTCCATGAAGGGGCGAACCTCGCATGACAATTCCCAGTCCGGCATGTGGTCAAGATGAAGCTGCATGAACTCGACCGCGCGCGCCACGGCCTCCTCCTTGTCCTTCAGCTCGAACACGGCGTAGCCGCCGACCACCTCCTTGGCTTCCATGAAGGGGCCGTCGGTGACGGTGAGCTTGCGGTCCTTGATCTTCACCTCCGCGCCCGCGGTGCGCGGCAACAGCGCGCCGGTGTCGAGCATCCGGCCGGCTGCGATCTCGCGTTCGGCGAGCTTGCCGATTGCCTCGCGCAACGGCGGATTCGGCAGCATCGGCTTCTCGGCCACGAGGACATACATGAAGCGCATCGTGCTGCTCCTTTTACGCGCCGCACTGGCCGGCCAAGCCGGCGAAGGCGCGAACCTCGCAGGTACCCTCCCAGCCCGGCATGTGCTCCTTGTGCAGCTGCATGAACTCCACCGCGGCGGCGACCGCCTCTTCCTTGTTGCGGAGCTCGAAGATCGCGTAGCCGCCGATCATCTCCTTGGTCTCGACGAAGGGCCCGTCGACGACGTTGAGCTTGCCGTCGGTGATGCGGACCTGGGCGCCCATCGCGACCGGCAGCAGCCCGCCGGTGTCGATCATGCGGCCCGCCTTGATTTCCCGCTCGGCAAGCCTGCCCATCGCCTCCATCAGAGCCGGCGTCGGCGGGCCCGGGGGCTGGGGCGAGGTGACGATATACATGAAGCGCATCGGAAAACTCCTGTTGGGCGAGACGCGGCGATGATCGCCGCAAGACCGGCTCGCTATGGGGAACGACGATCCGGGAGGGGGTGAATCGACAGGGGGCGGGAATTATTTTTTCGGGCAAAAGCAGATCATACCAGCCTCATCGCCGCCCCTGCGAAAGTAGGGACGACACGGAGCTTGTGGCAGTCCCGTAGCCCGGGTGAGCGAAGCGATACCCGGGAGCTGCTCGAGACACCCCGCATATCGCTTACGCTCATGCGGGCTGCGAAGCCAGCACCCGACCTACTGCTCCCGCAGCATGATCAGCGGATCGGCGCTGTCCGGGACGCGGCGCCACTGGGCGTTGTCGTCGGCCTCGAACTGCCAGGTCTCGCCCTTGGCCGACATCAGGATCATCTGGCCGTGATCGAGCCGCCACATGGTCGGGTTGAAGGCCGCGACCGCGGGATCGCATTTGCCCTTCAGGAACACCTGGAAATTGTCGTTGCCGGCGTCGGTGTTGGTCAGCACCAGCGTGCAGATCGCCTGGCCGTTGCCGCGCACCATCGACCAGTCGCCGATCATCTGGTCCATCGACTTGGCGAGCGAGCGCGCCGCGGCGAGGTTTTGCAGGATATAGACGCCCTCATTGGTGCGCATGCCTTCGAAGATGCCGGTCTCGACCTCGGTGAAATCGATCACGGCCTCGCCGGCCGCGTTCTGCAGCCGCACGATGTCGCCGAGGCCCCTGATGCTCCAGCCGGTGATGTCCTTGGTGAAGGGCAGCGCGGCGGCGCAAGCGGGCTCGAGCTCGAGCTTGAAGCCTTGCGGCGCCGTATCGCCCTTCAGCGTCACGACGCAGGTCTTGCTGCGCTCGGTGGTGGCGAGCTCCCACTGCCCGATCATGTCCCTCTTCAACGTCGTGACGTCCTGCGCCGCTGCCGGACCGCACGCGGCCAGCAGCAGACACAGCACGGCATTGAAGCGGGACAACGACATCAGCGATCCTTGACCGGCGTTTCGGCAACCGGCGTCAGCGGCGGCTTGCCGGCAAACCAGTTCTTGATGTTGTCGACCACGAGCTGGTCCATCGCGTTGCGCGTCACCACCGAGGCCGAACCGATATGCGGCAGCAGCACGACGTTCTGCATCGCCTTCAATTCGTCCGGCACGTTCGGCTCGGCCGCGAACACGTCGAGACCGGCGGCCAGGATGGTGCCGGACTTCAGCGCCGCGACCAGCGCCGGCTCGTCGACCACCGAGCCGCGCGCGACATTGATCAGCACGCCGCGCGGACCGAGCGCCTTCAAGACGTCGGCATTGATCATCTTCGCGGTCGAGGCGCCGCCCGGCACGATGACGACCAGCGTATCGACCGCCTTCGCCATCTCGATCAGATCGGGATAGTGCTTGTAGGAGACGTCCTTGGATGGATTGCGCGAGTGATAGGACACCGGCACCCGCGAGGCTTCAAGGCGGCGCCCGATCGCCTGGCCGATCCGGCCCATGCCGACGATGCCGATCTTGCGGTCGCGCAGCGAGCCGACGCTGAGCGGATAATTCTGGGTCTGCCACAGCCCGGAGCGCACATAGCGGTCGGCCTTGACGAATTCTCGCAACGTCGCGATCAACAGACCCATCGCGACGTCGGCGACCTCCTCGGTCAGCACGTCGGGCGTATTGGTGACCACAATATTGTGATAGCGCGCATAGGCGGAATCGACGTGGTCGTAGCCGACGCCGAAGCTGCCGACGATTTCCAGCTTGGGAAACAGCGCCAGCGCGGTCTTGTCGGTCGCCATCGTGTGATAGGTGACGGCGATGCCGCGGATCTTGCCCATCGTATCGGGCGTCAGCCGCTCGAGGTCGCCGCGGCTCTCGGCGCGGTGCAGCACGTATTGATCGGGAAAGCCGTTTTCGAGGATTGGCCGGATCGGTCCATAGATCAACAGATCGATCTTTTCGGAAGAAATCGGGGCCATCAACTGTCCTTTCCTAACGCGCTTTCATGCCAACGCCGCAACAACAGGTGCGAAACTAGCGCCAGCAACCCATAAATGACAATCCCGGCCAGCGATAGCAGCAGAAGTGCTGCGAACATGCGGGGAATATTCAGCCGGTAGCCCGATTCAGCGATCCGGAAGGCGAGGCCCGAGCCGGCGCCGGCGCTGCCCGCCGCGATCTCCGCGACCACGGCGCCGATCAGCGACAGCCCGCCGGCGATGCGCAGGCCGCCGAGGATATAGGGCAGCGCCGCGGGCAGCTTCAGGAACAGCAGCGTCTGCAGCTGTGAGGCGCCATAAAGTTGAAACAATCCGGCGAGGTTGCGATCGACCGAATTGAGGCCGAGCGTCGTGTTCGACAGCACCGGAAAGAACGCCACGATCCAGGCGCAGACGATCACCGCGGTCTGCTGCTGCAGATAGATCAGGAGCAGCGGCGCGATCGCGATGACGGGCGTGACCTGCAGCACCACGGCATAGGGAAACAGCGAATATTCCAGCCATTTCGACTGGTTGAACAATAGCGCCAGCACGACGCCGCCGATTGCGGCGGCAACGAAGCCTTCGAGCGTGGTCAGCAGCGTGACGCCGAGCGATTGCGACAGCACCGGCCAGTCCGCAACCAGCGTCTTCAGCACCAATAGCGGGCTCGGCAGCACGTAAGGTTGGATGCCATAGCCGCGGACGATGGCTTCCCAGAGCACGAGGCCAGCGGCGAACACCGCAAGCGGCAGCAGAAAACGGACGAGGTCCTGCGGAGACTTCATGCGCCCGCCTGCCCTGCATAGGATGGCGCCAGCGCGCTGGAGACCTCGCGGCAGAACGCGGCATATTCGGCCGAGGTGCGGAACTCCTCGCCGCGCGGTTCCGGCGAGGTGATGCGAAACTCGGCGCCGATCCGGCCCGGGCGCGCGGTCATCACGATCACACGCTCCGACAGATAGACCGACTCGAACACCGAGTGCGTCACGAAGATGACGGTCTTGTGCAGACTGCGCCACAGCGACAGCAGGTCGTTGTTGAGGCGAAAGCGCGTGATCTCGTCGAGCGCCGCGAACGGCTCGTCCATCAAGAGGACATCCGGATCGGTGACCAGCGCGCGCGCCAGCGACACCCGCATCTTCATGCCGCCGGACAATTCGCGCGGATAGGCCCTCGCGAATTCCGCGAGCCCGACCTGATCCAGCGCCGCATCGATGCGCACATCGGCGTCGGTCGCGGGCGCACGGGCGAGCTTCAGCGGCAGGCGGACATTGTCGCGCACCGTGGCCCACGGCATCAGGGTCGGCTCCTGAAACACGAAGCCGATGCGGTGGCTGCCGCGCTGCTCCGCGCCATGATGTGAGACCTCGACCGTGCCGGCGCTTGGCGTGGCGAGACCAGCAATCAGCCGCAGCGCGGTGGATTTGCCGCAACCGGAGGGCCCGAGCAGCGAGACGAACTCGCCTCGCCTCACATCGAGGTCGAGCGGCCCGAGCGCCCTCACGCCGCTGTCATAGGTCTTGCTGACGCCGCGCAGGCGCACGGCGAGGTCACCGGCATCGGTTTCCAGCACGGTACTCTCTACCATCGACGGCGGAATAGTGGTGAGCGCAGCCGAGCCGCGAAAGATACCTCTGCACGCGTCGAACAACGTGACGACCGCATAGGAGATTCGGGAGGCAGCGGCAGTCGGCTCCCTCTCCCGCTTGCGGGGGAGGGCTGGGGT